>JAUXNR010000369.1 GCA_030682755.1 Flavobacterium sp. | reverse complement strand
AGTCCGATTCAGCTGAACGGAATTTCAAACCATGCAGATGTCATGACGTATGCTGAAAGTAAAACTGACGAAGAAACGCTTGCTACTTCACTAAAAAATGAAACAAATCGGTTTATAAGTGACTATTTGAAAAATGCCTTTGATTGGATAGATATGGCTCAAGAATGGCGAAATCATCGGTATAGTTACCCAACAGATGCTGAAAAATCAGAACGAACCAAACACCTCAAATGGGCCTTAACGCAAGAAGAATCTTTTTCGGAATTGATTGAACCGGCAAAGAATTTTAGAATACAACTTGACCGATTATTTCAATCCGAAAACCTTGATTTGAAATTTGTTGAAGAACGCATTAAAAAAGCATATGACTATTTCTTTCCAAAATTGGATCATATTTTGGGCGAACTTTTATTGAAAATTGAAGAAGTGCAACGCATTAAAAGAGTCAAAGAGTTTTATCTTGAATTGAGCGAACTTGAAGAGAAACAAACACAAATACTCTTACAATTGTTTAAAGCCGTGCAACTAATTAAAATTATAAATGAAGGCAAAGAGATAAATAAAGAGAATTTGAACTCTGAAATCAGTTTGAATTATAGAAAAAATAAAATCCAAGAAGCTCAAGAACTTTTTAAATCAAAAAAAGCAACACTTATTGAAGAAAATGAAGATTTTGACACAAATTTTTATTTGCCTAAAAAGAAAAGCTCAAAAGAACCAAAAAAATCAACAGTTCAAGAAACCTATGAATTGTGGATTCAAAAAAATTCAGTCAAAGAGATTGCAAAGATTAGAGTTTTAACTCCTCAAACCATTTATGGTCATTTAGGAAAACTAATTTTAGCCGGAACAATTTCAATTTCTGACGTCCTTCCGGATGATAAAATACAACAATTGACCAAAGCTTTTCAAGGTTATGAAGAAGAAAGTTTAAATGCGTTAAAAGAAAGTGTAGGAGAACAATTCACTTGGGATGAACTGCGATTATATAAAATGGCATTGGCTTTTGAGGCAGGACAATAATTGAAAAAGGAGCAAATACCCTGATGGTTTTACTCCTTTTTTAAAGTTTAACACCTAGTCTTTTAGTTATTTTGAATTCATTTGAAATTATCGTTCTTCAAATTAATACGAAAAACAGAAGCAAATCTTAATTCAACCAATATACAGCCAATACAGCAGGAATGAAATAAATAACAATGGTTCTGGCTCCGTCATAATCCTTTGCCAATCGTTGTCCGAAAAGCAAGAATACCAAGGTAATGCAACTTAAAAAAGCGGCATAAAAACCATAAATCCTATCGCCGTTCATTAAAAGTTGAACCATTCCAACGATGGCCAAAATTCCGGAAGCTAATTCTAAAACTAAAATTTTTGCTAAAGCCAAAGGCACAAAATTTTTCAGAACAGTATTGGAAAAATGACCTTTTAACCATTCAAGATTGTCTTTCCAATAAAAAAGTTTGTCATAACCTGATTGTAAAAAAGTTACAGCCAGAAAAAGTAAGATTAAAAAAGAGGCAGGATTGTTCATAAGCATTATTTTTTATGTAAATAACGGGTTAGTTTTATAGATAAATCAGTTAAAATAATTTTCGAGTTTCCGTTACGCTCAATTAGATAAATGGCATTTGAAAGTTCGTTATAAATCTCGTTAATATTATTTCCGTTCACAAAAGGAGCAAAATTTTCAAGCTTGAATTTATCCACTT
>JAUXNR010000368.1 GCA_030682755.1 Flavobacterium sp. | reverse complement strand
GAGCACTATCTAAAAAGCCTACGTGAATATGTCCTGTCTTGAGATTTTGATTATATTTTTGCCTGAGAAAAGCTACTCTATAAAAAATTTCATTAGATAAGTAGTCTCCTCCAGAACCATAAAATGATTTTATTCTATTAGCATCGACACTAGAGGGTGGAGGATAATTTAAAATACTTGGAGTAGGTAATAAAGGGGTTAAATTAAAATTGTTTATTGTATAATTCTTTTGACCTGTTGGGATGTTTCCATTATAGTATTCAAAAAAGGCTCTTTGGTGTAGAAGGACCCTATCTGGAATGTATAGATCATTATATGGTAATTTCGACTCAATAAACTCTAAATTATCCTTATCAGCATTATTTAAATAAATTGAGCTACCTCCAAGTTCTGCATTATTATCAGTGTGATTGGGATTTCTGTATCGAGCTGAAAATCGATCTATATTAAAATATTTTGCTCCACCGTAGCTAAATGTAATTATTATATCTACAGGTTGATATTTGGGATGGTTTGGATTAATATATGGTTCGAAAAAATTTTCAATCCACCCTTCATTAAATTCATAATATCTAACAGGAAAAATAGCTGAACGCACTATTCCTTGATGGCTGCCATTTATTATTTCTACTCCGTCCATTGCAAGAGCAATATTGCCTGATGAATTAGAATTGTGTCCCTGCCAATCAGCTCCAGCTCCAAAAGGGTCATAACCAGATATAAGAATTCTTTTATGAGTAGAGGGATATGAATTAAAATCTGCTTTAGCTGAACCCTCTATGCCTCTACTGTTTTTTTCAAAAATAGCAGATAAATTTTCGGACAAAGCCATATTATTAATCAATTTAGGATGATTCTTTAAAACTATTTGCATCATTAATCTTGCGATGTAAAGTATCCCATCTTTATTTTGATACACAGTTCCATTTACTCTAATTCTTTGACGAGATAATGTTAAAAGCTCAGTTGCTTTATATTCAATTAACGTTCTAATTTCAGATGCATTATCATTAACGAGATCTAGCTCATTTCGTAATTCTTCAATTAGGTTTTTAATAACTGGGTCTAGACCTAATAAGACTTTATTGTTTAGGTTTCTCTCCCAATTACTCCCATCCTTATTCAACTCTTTGTTTTCTTCAATAGAATACACTGTTAAACCGCTGAAATCGTTATCATTAATAAATAAATTAAGTGCACTATTAGCTTCTTGTTGTGAGATAAATTCACTTTGAGCATATTCTGGCGATGTAAAAATTAAGCCATCACGTGAGTATATTTCTTTAAACACACTGGTTTCTGCATAGTCTCCGTTACTATCCTTACCCGTTATTACCAGATGGTATTTGTAATAAGGTTCATAATCTTCATCACGTAAGCGGTTTCCTTGGGGAATCAACTTTAACATTTGTAAATGATAAGGAGAAAGCTGAGCCGTTGCTGCTGTTTTTAAATCCTCAAACTCTGATTTTTTTAGCCCTAACAAGAGGATAATTTCTTTTTCTTTTGTCTTATCTTTATAAGATAACGTTGCAAGAAAATTGCCTATTGTGGGTTGTAAGCTGGATTTTTGTATTTCAAAATTCTTTGTCTGCTTTTGAATCATTTTGACAAAAGAGTCAGATCCATTGGTTCCTCCTTTGTAGTTAAAGAGGTTTGTTTTTTTCATTCCATATCTTTTATAATAATAAGAAGGAATAGCATAAAAAAGAATATTATCATTGTCGGGTGGCGGTGTTCCGGTAGATAAATCCGTTTCCGATACCATCCCAGTCTGCATTATAGCACCAAAGCCCAGCTGCTTTATCGGGGAGTCTAAAATAATATGAGACCAACCACCAATAACTACAAGATCTGTTATTTTCCTTGAATCTTTTGCGTTTGATGAAAATACGGTGTATAGTTTAATCTTTTTTCCAATTTGAAAAGCCGGAATCCCGCTTAAATCAATATCTTTGGCAATCAATCCCGTATGTCCCCTTTCAATAGTTACAGCAACTTCTATCTCTACTACAATTCTATCCCCAGGATATTTTGTTTGAATACTATCTAATACGGTAATTTCTGTATTTGTTCCTACTACTTCTACTTTTATTACATTGTATTCTCCAACATTTTGCCAATGAGTAGATACGTTCCGAATACGTATTTTATTAGAAATATGCTGGTCAATTACCTGATTAATGGTAATTTTTTTTAATGCAGGGTCAATGGTATCAATATCAAATTCCTCTTTGCCGGAAATAAACCCCTGATTAAAGCCATCAACAAATTTCCTATGATGAGAATCTATCCATTGTGTCCCGTCATCACTGTCCCACGGAATTTGTGTCGTTAAAGGTCCGAAAAGATAATCTGTCCTGTTCCAGTAAGGAAAATCACCTACAATGGGATCATAAAATTGTATTTGTTTAATGTAATCTAACCTTACAATAGTAGCGAGCTGTACAGATTCACTCAGAACATTAGGTACTTTAATGGAAACTGCTTCTGTGAATTCCGGTAATGGTTCAGGGTTTGGTAACAGAACTGTTTCATCAGTGAAGTAAACCCTGCTTGCTGCATCATCACTCAAAGGTGGATCAATTACCAAATTAGGTGTGAGTTCGGTATTCCAAGCGGCAATTAATGGTCTTTCATTATCATTAACCCGTAAGGCTATAAAAAATTCATTTTGCGTACCACTACCTGATGTAATGTCCACTGTGTGTATTGCCCAGCCATCTGTATAATATTCTTCTAGTACAAGGTTACCTGAATCTTGTGCTATCTTCAGTTCCTTGTCGGCATCAGTTCCCGTTCCTACATAATTGTCATAATAGTTATAGGAATAACCATTTTCATTACGGATGTCTAAATATACTTTGTTCTTAGTTTGAAACTTAGTTATTATATTCTGATAGACTTCAACAGTCGTAATTGCGTTAGGCTTATTTACTCCCTGCCTGTATTCTATTCCTCCCTTTATATTGAAGTGTAAGCCATAAAAAGCCGCAGGGTCGGCAAAATGTCTTACTAGATCCTTTTGCCACTTCTTTTGTACAGCATCCGTAATCCCGCTTACATCTATTTGGTACTTCGGTCTTTTGGCTATCTCGACTGTTGGAAATAACTCGGAGTTTTCAAGGATAATTTCAACTCCTATTTCCTCCGGATCATTATTCTCATTTACATAGAAATTCCCTAATTCAATGCCACAAGCAATAGTAAAAAGTTGTGAAGATGGAGCAAGGTTTTTAAAGAAAAACTCATCTATGTTTTTATTACTTGCAGGAGATAATTCATTTCCAAAGAGAGCTTCAAGAGGAATATCATCTCCAGGTGCTCTGTCTTGCTGAATGACCTGCATAGCTGCCAACAATTCAGAACCGGAGGTTTTTACTTTATTATCGGGATCAGTCAAATCACTGTCCTCTATAAAGTCAGCAATATTAAGACCTCTGTAAATAATATATTTAACAGGTAACTTAAATTCTTTCTGATTGTGAGGTTTTAGGATAAGGTTTACCTTATTTATATCAGATGCCTGCTGCTGTAATAAAATAGTTCCCTTCATCATTGCATAGGCCTTTGTAGCAGCAGATATAGTAAACATACTGCTAACACGAAACTTATCAGCAGATTCTACTCCATAAGCCTGGTTTGCTGCTTGTGCAGTAATTGAACTTTCAGTAAAAAGAGCTAATGAGGGCATATCAAAATATTTTATAAGGTTTAGTAATATTTTTTACACTAAGAAATACTTTTAAAGTGTAATTAAACGAACTCAAGTAGTTAAGAGATAAATAAGTAAAAATTATACAAAGAGTATTTTCAATATTCAAAGTTGAGATAATCAAGTAGATTTTCAGCTTTCCAAAAGTTGTATTACTCTATCATTTATTTCAAATACCCTTGAAGGGCTTTTCATCTAGTGAGCCACTCATTTTTGATGAGTTAATTCAATATACTTCAAAGTTCAAACATAAAAATGAAAAAGTCAATGCGGGAAAACACGTATTTTCTCAAATTTTTAGTCTAAATATTTAATTATTTTAGTTTAACCAGTTTTTTGAACAGTATTAATCCATTAAAGAATATCCAAAACAGTGCCAAAATTAGAATGGAAATTACTAGCTATCTAAAAATAATTAGTAGTACAAAAATGCGGGTTTTCCCGCATTGACAATTTGAAATAAAAATAAGACCTTTAACAACTAAATTTAAACATTATTTTTATGGCAATAGACAAAAATACAGGAGAAGTAATTACTCTTAAAGTAGCAGTAAATTACACGTATTCTTTCCAAAATGAAAACCCTAATGCAATTAAATCCTTTTTTGTCGGAAAAGAGAAACTGGATCGTATCCTGGAGCAGGAAGACTGTATAGGAATACGTATCTATAATGGAAATGATACCGAAACAAATAAGGAAAACAGGGTGTTAGTGGGAGTTGACAAAGACGGTGAGGATATTAGCGGAGGTGTAATTGTAGAAGAATTATCTCCTTGTCCTTCGCACTGCCCTAAGTCAAGTCCGTTGATAAAACCATAAATTTTGTACACAGTTGTTTTTTATATTGCTCTTTTCATAGGCCTTATTCCTTTATTATTATTGTTCTTGAAGGGAAACGCTTTTAATTGGAGTCATCTTGTTGTACCTTTTATTTGGCTTACTGCTATAGCTTCTGCTTATGAGTTTGTGGGCACGCATTTGTTAAAAATAAATACCGCATATTGGTTTCAGCTTTATCCTCTGCTGTCATTTTTATCATTACATTATTTCTTTTCACGTTTGTTAAAGCCTTTGTACAAAATTGCTTTCAAGATTTCCTTAGTCCTGTTTGTCATTGTATATGGTATCTCATTTTTTTATTGGAGTGAGAACAACAAACTTATTTCATCAGCAATAAACAGAAGTTTTATTACGCTTTTTGTACTCACTTTTTCTTCGGTATGGCTTAAAAACCTGTTTTATAAATTAAAAAATCTTGATCCATTTGAAAAGATAGAGATTCCTAACCTGTGGCAAAGTGAAGTGTTTTATTTTGTAGCAGGAATGGCGATTTACTATTCAACGACATTTTTCTTATTTTTATCGAGCAATTTTATTTTTGACAGTAATATGTACTTTTATGATTATTGGTTTGTAAATGTAATAGCAACATTAATTTTTAGAATATTTCTCATTATCGGAGTATGGAAAATGAAGCAGGATTAAAACTAATATTTTGGATAAGTACTTTGGCAATGCTATTGCTTATACTTGCCTTATTTTCGTTTGCCTTAATTTATCGAAAAAATACATATAAGCTCAAACAAAAAGAATCTGAGAATCTTTTAATAGCATCTTTAGAGTCCGAAAAAAGAGAACGACAACGGATTGCGGCTGACTTTCACGATAGTGTTTCTGGAGATTTGAATGCTATCCGTAATTATATTACCATCTTAGACAGGAGTGAAGACAGCCCGTTCAATAAAACGATTCTAATGGAAATAAAATCAGCTTTGGATAATACATTGAGCAATATACAGCACATAAGTTACAACCTGATGCCTCCGTTATTAGAAACTCTCGGGTTTGTTCCTACATTAAATGATTATTTTGAAAGAATTAAAAAACTGAATAATATAACTATAGCTTTCCAATACTATCAAAAAGATTTGCCGGTTTCGCCGTCAGATGCTTACGAATTGTTCCGTATTATTCAGGAACTTATTTCCAATATGCTCAAACACGGAAATATCAACTACATACATTTTTCTATTGAAAAAAATAAAGAAATTATTGAAATAAAAATTACAGATGACGGTATTCCTTTCAATTTTTATCAAAGTTTACGAAATACTTCAGGTATGGGATTGAAGAATATCATCTCAAGGGCCAAACATATAGGGACATCAGTGACACAGATCCCTTCCGAAAAAGGAAATATAATAATAATCCAATTAAATAAATAATATGTTATGTTCCGTATAGCTATTGTAGATGATCATATTCTTTTCAGAAAAAGTCTTAAACTTTTAATAACAAGCTTTGAAAATATGAAGGTGGTTGTCGAAGCTTCCAACGGAAAAGAGCTTTTGGAAGTATTGGAAACTGTTTCCGTAGATATACTACTACTTGACCTTCAAATGCCTGAAATGGATGGTTTTGAAACATGTCGAAAGATAAATGAACTGTATCCTGATATAAAAGTACTAGTATTGACACTCAGGGATGATGCAAAAACCATAAGAGAGGTAGTAGAGCTTGGGGTACAAGGATATTTTACCAAAAATACAGACCCTTCAGAACTGGAGAATGCCATACTGAAACTGAGTAACGATGGGTTTTATTTCGAAAAAAGCTTAACTTCAATAATACAGCACATTTTAGAGGGTTCTTCTCCCAAATTAAAAACCGAAAAATCCCAGATTTTTAGTGATCGGGAAATGGAGATAGTTCGTTTGACTCTGAAAGAACTTAGTGGCTCAGAAGTAGGTGTTAAGTTAAGTATCAGCCCAAAAACAGTAGAAAAACATAAAAGAAATCTTATGGAAAAAGTTGGTTCCAAAAACTTTATAGGCGTTATTACATATGCTTTGCTTCACAATTTATTGTCTGTCAATGAATTAAAAGATTAAAAAACATAGAGATTATCTAAACATTTTAAAAAGCTGCAAATAACTTGCAGCTTTTTTTATTCTGCAAAATAGGTAGTATTATCTCAAATAAGCCAAACGAAGATTATCACGGTCAAATGGAGAACTAAAACCATTTTCGGCTTTTCTGCTGTCTATTTTTATCCCGGCTTTTTTAAATAAAGCAACTTATCACATCATTAAATATCGAAAAAATTATGGCAGAAAAAAAAGATTTGTCTTACTACGAGTTAAGATTACGAGAACTTCTTATTAAGAGTTTTCCTGAGCTGGCAGGCGATAAGACATTCATTACTCAACGTTCTAATCGGGCAGCAAATGTTTATGAAGAAACATTTATAGCTGGAAATAGAATAGAACAATGCAACGAAATTGCCAATTTTATTCTGTTTGAGGGATTACATTTTTCAAAATTTGATACGGTCTTTCAAGTCGTGAGCAATGAGTTTGACACTATCATGGCTGATGAGAAACTTCATCCTTTTGCTCTGAAAATGTTTCCTGTTTGTGAGCCTGTTTTCTCGGGCTATGAACTAACCGATGACTTCGCATACAGCCATGAGTTTGATTTACTCTACACTGAAATAACCGGAACCATCGCAATATGGATAGCCGAAAATGGGCTTCAATAAAAAGAAACATCTCCAACAGAATATTGATGCCTTACGAATTGCTTTTAAACTAGAAAAGGAGAAACGACAAGCCACCGTGGGCGAAAGACTGCTAATGATGCAATACAGCGGATTTGGTGGTCTAAAATTCGTGTTGAACCCTATAGCGAATGAAATAGACATCAATCATTGGAGGAAAACGGAACACGACCTTTTTCCACTCACACAGGAACTCCACCAGCTACTCAAAGAAAATTCCGAAGACGAAAAGCAATACCGCAAATATGTAGATAGTATGAAAAGTTCTGTATTGACGGCTTTTTATACACCGCCACAGGTCATTGATGCTATTTCATCTGTTTTTCGTGAAAGTGGTTTGAACATTGAAAAATTCCTTGAACCGTCAGCAGGTATCGGCTCATTCTTACAGTTCTTTTCAGAAAACCAAAATAGTGCTACTGCTTATGAAAAAGACTTGCTTACAGGCAAGATATTAAAACAGCTTTATCCCGAAAGCAATATCCGTGTAAGTGGTTTTGAAGAAATCCCAGACAAGGAACAAAACAGCTATGATGTAATCGCCAGTAATATTCCGTTTGGCGATACTTCGGTATTCGACCTTTCCTATTCCCGAAGTAAGGACAGTGTAAAAGTGCAGGCTGCCCGAAGCATACACAATTACTTTTTCCTGAAAGGTACTGATATGCTCCGTGAGGGTGGAGTTTTAGCATTTATTACCTCGCAGGGTGTTCTTAACAGTCCTAAGAACGAACCGATACGAAAGGCGTTGATGCAGAATAACGATTTGGTTTCAGTTGTGCGATTGCCTAATAACCTGTTTAAGGAATATGCAGGAACGGAGGTTGGCAGTGATTTGATTATACTGCAAAAGAACACAGCAAAACAAAGTCTGACCGAAAGGGAAAATCTGTTTTGCCAAAGCAGGCAAACAGAATATAATACACATGGCAATGCTTTCTTTCAGAACAGCACAAGGATTATACATACCGACCGAAAATTAGATACTGATCCTTATGGGCAACCTGCACTAATCTATACGCACAAAGATGGGGTTGAGGGAATTGCCAAAGACCTCAAACAAATGCTTACTGAAGATTTTGGCAAATTCCTGAATTTGAGGCTATACAAAGGTGAACGGAAAGAAGAAACTGTTATCCAAATTCCGATTGAACCAAAGGTCACACCTCTGGTTATTGAACCTGAAATAGTTCAGCCGAAATCTGCATCAGTTCCCGTAATTCATTTGGAAAGCAAACAGGAACTAAAACAGTTGAGCATTTTTGACCTGTTTGAAAATGCCAGCGAACCTTTATTGGTGGTTGCTCCACCCGAAAGAACGAAGCAACCCAAAAGACAAACCACTAAAAAAAGACGAGGCACAACAGACCGCCAAACTGACCTGTTCAGTAGTGCGATTCAAAACCCTTATATACCAACGATTACCGATAGAACTTCTAAAAGAAATACATCAGCCAACGAATCAAAGCAGGAAGCTATCGACGACTTGTTTTCGGGTATCAATGGGAATGACCTGGTTGCTGTACCAGCCGTTACCGACACCATTCCCGAACCTGCGCCGTATGGTGAAGAATTAAAATCATTCCATCGAAACGATTGCCTTGTGGTGGATAATGGTTGGGTCGGTCATCTGCAAGATGTAGATATATCAAATGGTACGGCTGTATTCCATCCATTGCAATTACCATCTTCGCAAAAAGTAAGAGCCGAAGCCTACATAGCGGTACGGGATATTTACCAAGATCTTTATAACAAGGAGGCGAAGTTTCAGACCGAACACAAAGAAGAAAGAGAAAATCTTAATCAATTATACGATGCCTTTGTAAAAAGATTCGGAAACCTCAATAGTGCCGATAATATCAAGCTCATCAAAACGGACAGCTCTGGAAAGGAAATCCCTTATCTGGAACGTGTGGTTGGTAGCGTGGTTCACAAAGCCGATATATTCAGCCGACCTGTTAGTTTTTCTACCTTGACAATAACAACGGACAATCCCGAAGAAGCATTAGCGGCTTCGCTCAACAAATACGGAAGTGTGAATTTGTACTATATGTCCGAAATCAGCGGTATGACAGGCGATACCTTGAAAGAAGATTTACACGGCCGTATTTACTACAATCCTCTACAAAAGGAATATGAAATATCCGAACGCTGGATTGCAGGTAATGTAGTTGAGAAAGCCCTAGAGGTAAAAAAATATCTCGAACGCAATCCTGATGATATTGAAGCCAAAGTAAGCCTTACAGTATTAGAGGAGGCAAGACCAAGACGTATTGAATTTGAGGAACTCGATTTTAATTTGGGTGAACGCTGGATACCCACAGGCATTTATGCTCATTTTGCTTCACATCTTTTTGATACTGACGTACTTGTTCACTACTCTGAAAGCTCCGATGACTTTTCAGTAAAGTGCGACCGTAAGAATTTGCATATATGGGAAAAATACGCTGTTAAAGCTGAAAGTAGGACGTTTGACGGGGTTGCTTTGCTCAAGCATGCCCTTGTTAATACCACACCTGATATTACCAAAAAAATTACGATTGGCGACCAAGAAGTAAAGGTACGGGATATGGAAGCTATACAAATGGCGAATACAAAGATTGACGAAATCCGCACCACCTTTACCGAATGGCTCCACGCCCAAAATGATGAGTTTAAAAACAGGCTGACCGATCAATACAATGATACTTTCAATTGTTTCGTCCGACCAAATTATAACGGAAGTCATCAGGAATTTCCGGGATTAGACCGCAAGGCATTAGGTATCGAAGACCTTTATTCCAGCCAAAAGGACACGGTTTGGATGATAAAACTGAACAATGGTGCCATCTGCGACCACGAAGTAGGTGCGGGGAAAACATTAGTAATGTGTGTGGCAGCACAGGAAATGAAGCGTTTGGGTCTGGCACACAAACCAATGATTATCGGGCTGAAAAGCAATGTTCACGAAATAGCCGAAGCCTATCGCACGGCCTATCCACACGCTAAAATCCTGTTTCCTGGCAAAGAAGATTTTACGCCACAAAAACGCCTGCGGATATTCGGTGATATTAAAAACAACGATTGGGATTGTGTAATTCTGACACATGACCAATTTGGTATGATACCACAGTCTCCTGAAATTCAAAAGGAAATTCTGCAAATAGAATTGGACAGCGTAGAGCGAAACCTCGATGCACTGCAATCACAAGGCAAGGAAGTTACCAGAGGTATGCTTGCTGGAGTAATCAAGCGGAAAGAAAACCTCGAAGTCAAACTCAAAACCTTGCAACACGATATTGAAAACCGCAAAGATGATGTAGTGGATTTTAAAATGATGGGCATTGACCATTTGTTTGTGGATGAAAGCCACCAATTTAAAAATTTGATGTTCAACACAAGACATTCAAGAGTTGCTGGATTAGGCAACGTAGACGGCAGTCAAAAAGCATTGAACCTGCTCTTTGCTATCCGTACAATTCAGGAACGTATTGATGCGGATATGGGAGCAACTTTTCTTTCGGGTACAACTATCAGTAATTCGCTGACGGAACTATACCTCTTGTTTAAATATCTGCGACCACGGGCATTGGAAAAACAAGGTATTCATTCTTTTGATGCGTGGGCAGCTATCTATGCAAGAAAAACGACCGATTACGAGTTTTCGGTTGCCAATAATATTGTAGCAAAAGAACGCTTCCGCTATTTTATTAAAGTACCGGAGCTTGCCCAATTCTATTCCGAAATCACAGATTACCGAACGGCAAAGGATATAGGTATTGACCGCCCCAACAAGAACGAGGTATTGTATAATATACCGCCTACACCTGACCAGGAAGAATTTATCCAAAACCTTATGCAGTTTGCCAAAACGGGCGATGCTACCTTATTAGGAAGAGAACCTTTATCACAAAGCGAAGAAAAAGCGAAGATGCTTATCGCCACTGATTACGCCCGTAAGATGTCGCTCGATATGCGTATGGTAAACGGTATGTACGAAGACCACCCCGACAACAAGGCATCTCATTGTGCAGCAAACATTGCTAAATATTACAACCAATACAACGCACAAAAAGGAACACAGTTCGTTTTCTCCGATTTGGGAACATACAAACCTAACGAATGGAATGTGTACTCAGAAATTAAACGCAAACTCAAGGAAAACTACGGCATACCGGCACACGAAGTTCGCTTTATTCAGGAAGCGAAAAGTGATAAGCAACGCAAGGAACTTATCAAAGGTATGAACGAGGGTAAAATTCGCGTGCTGTTTGGTTCTACAAGTATGTTGGGGACAGGTGTCAATGCACAGAAAAGAGCTGTTGCCGTTCATCATTTGGATACGCCGTGGAGACCAAGTGACCTTGCTCAAAGGGACGGCAGAGCTGTTCGTAAAGGCAATGAAATTGCCAAGTTTTTTGCGAACAATAAAGTAGATGTGATTATCTATGCCGTAGAAAAATCATTGGATAGCTACAAGTTTAACCTGCTGTACAATAAACAGCTATTCATAGACCAATTAAAAAATAACAATCTTGCCAAACGAACCATTGACGAGGGCAATATGGACGAAAAATCGGGAATGAACTTTTCGGAATATGTAGCTATTCTTTCGGGAAATACCGACCTGTTGGATAAAGCCAAATTAGAAAAACAGATTGCAGGATTAGAAAGCGAAAAACAGGCATTCAACCGTTCAAAATATAGTGCGAAGTATAAATTGGAAGACTATACGGCTGAACTTGATAAAGCCCAATCCCGCTTTGACCGTATGAACCTTGATTGGGAAAATTTACAGGAACGCATACAAAAACGTTCGGACGGTACGATCGCAAATCCTGTACAGTTGGACGGCTTGTCGCCCAATGCGGATATTAAGCAAATTGGTGCAAAGCTCAACCAGCTTGCGGACAAAGCCCGCACCGGAGGTCAGTATGAAGAGATTGGTAGCCTATATGGTTTTACACTATTAGTTAAAACTGAAATGTCCGAAAAAGAAGGTGTTGATATAAAAGTAAATCGTTTTTTAGTGCAGGGGGAAGGAAACATTAAGTATACCTTCAATAATGGTATAATAGCATCCGAGCCAAAAACGGCTTCAATGAATTTCCTTAAAGCTTTGGAAAAGTTACCTAGTTATATTGAGCAGGAACAAAAGAAAATTAACGAACTAAAAAAAGACTTGCCTATTCTTCAGGAAGTTGTAAACGATTCATGGGCAAAGGAAAGCAAATTATGTGATTTAAAAACAGAATTGGCGGCTATTGAGAGGAAAATCCAATTATCTATTGCTCCTGAACCTAAAGAAGAACAAACAGAGTCTGTAAAGGAACAGGAATCGGTTTCTAATAATTCTGAAAAAATATTTGGGACAAAAGGTAATCATTTATCAAGAGGTGTGTTGTGAAACGTTCTACGATTGTAATAAAAAAAAAGTAGCTGACCACAATAAAGTGCCAGTTTCTTTTTTATATACTATTTGAATTTATCCCTGTTGCACCAAATGCTGTAAATCCGGGTCATTCTTGATACGTTCCAATTCTGTTTCGATAATTTGGACAATATCCTGCTTTACCTGACGGTAATTGGCTTCAATTTCCTGTTTCATCAGGTTTTCTCCGTTTTCATCTATAAAAGAAAGTATTGGTGGTATCTTCTTATAGGCTTTGGTTTCAGCGATTACCTTGTCATTGTCCACAACGATTTCCGCATGGAAAATCTTCTGTTCAATACGCTCATCGAAGTTATCTGATACCGCTCCCACAAACATACCTTGTGTTAGTGTGGAAATTTTGGAAGCTGGTATTAAACTATCAAGCTGGGTAGATATTGAAGTAGATTTGTCGTTACGGTTGATGGTCATGCTTTGTCGTTTTTGCAATACTTTCCCGAAACGTTCTGAAAGGCTTTTGGCCGTTTCTCCAACAACCTGCCCGCTGAAGATATTACCGACAGTATTCTGGATTACTTTGCTTTCCTTGTCGCCATAATCACGGGTTAATTGCGAGTAATCCTGAAAACCTAAACAAACAGCTACTTTATTGCTTCGGGCAGTTGCTATCAGATTATCCAGTCCTCTAAAGTAAATCGTAGGTAACTCATCAATAATTACTGAACTTTTAAGTTGTCCTTTTTTGTTAATGAGCTTTACAATTCTGGAATTGTAAAGCCCCAAGGCAGCAGAATAAATATTCTGCCTGTCGGGATTGTTTCCTACGCAAAGTATTTTAGGTTCTTGCGGATTATTGATGTCCAATGAAAAGTCATCTCCAGTCATCACCCAGTAAAGCTGCGGTGAAATCATTCTTGATAAAGGAATTTTTGCTGAAGCAATCTGCCCTTGCAATTGATCCTGTGCTCCGCCCTGCCAGGCATCCATAAAAGGAGATAGATAATTTTCTAGTTCGGGATATGAGGTAAGAATGGTAAATACGTCTGAATACTTTTTGTTTAGTAGTTCAATAGCGTGTGGAAAAGTACAATATCTACCACTATCGTAGATTTTCAAAAACCATATAATAGCAGCCAGTAAGATAATCGGGGATTCTACAAAGAAGTCACCCTGCTTCTGTATCCAGCTACGGTTCAGATTTAGCATTATGGTATAAGCTGCTTCGTAAGCATCGGATATATCCGTCATAAAATCGGGATTTAGCGGATTACAGCGATGGCTTTTTCTCGGGTCATCGAAATTGATAACATAGAACTTTGGCTTTATCTTATATTTGTCTGTATGTTTCAGCAGGTGATTATAAGCAATGGTGGAAAGATCATCAAACTTAAAATCATAAATGTACATACTAAAACCTTTCTCAATATGCTGCTTGATAAAACTATTAACGATAGCGTAGCTTTTACCGGAACCTGGAGTTCCTAACACTATTGTAGCTCTAAAGGGGTTTACCACGTTAATCCAACCATTGTTCCATTTCTCTTTATAATAAAACTTGGTAGGTAGGTTTACCGAATACTCATTTTTCATCAGTCTAATTTCCTGCTGAAAACTTTCATTTTCATTATTGAAAACATCATCCATCAAGTTGTTCTTCAGCAATCGACCCATCCAAACACCTGCCATAAGCAATGCTATATATCCCAAACTGATGGTTAGTATATAAAAGAAAGCTGCCATATTCATAGGCAATTTCAATAAAGGTGTGTTTAGGAAAAAAAGTATAACACCGATGACTAAAGCTGTAATTATTTTAGACCATGTAATTTTCTCGTTTTTTACCCCTTTTGTTCCCAAACAACTTAATGCCAACAAAACAAAAGCAAACATTTTGGTATATAATGTATGGGAAAACAAACTTGCCTTTCTTTGAAAATTCCACAATATTTTATTGATAGTTTCGTGTGTCCATCCCTTGTCGAGAAAGAAACTGTGACAATACCAATAGAGATGCATCAGTATTAGAATGATACTTACTGCACGCATAAATGCCA
Source organism: Flavobacterium sp. (assembly GCA_030682755.1). Taxonomy (GTDB): domain Bacteria; phylum Bacteroidota; class Bacteroidia; order Flavobacteriales; family Flavobacteriaceae; genus Flavobacterium. Next base: position 975 of record JAUXNR010000368.1, on the reverse strand, counting down.
TAATTTTGGCAAGCCCTCTTAAATCATCTTCTCCCTGCATAATTTTATACTTAAAATGTTATTGTTTCTTTTTATGTTTTTTCTTTTTCTTCATTTGGTTGATAAAAGCCTGTTCCTCGTAATCTTGCGCATATACTTCAGGAAGCAGTCCACCGAATCCTTCTATCAGTCCTGAATCATATATAGTACTTACTCGGGTCAGGAAATCAAAAAGTTCGTGAGGCTGTTCATTTTCCCCCAAAGGGATATCTTTGTTTACTACAGGTATTTTATCATGTGAAACAGCTTTTCGCTTTTCTGCATTCTGCTCACTCCACCAATCGTTGAATACGTTAGCAGATAGGTTCTTCCCTAATTGTGAACCGTTCCAAACCGTTTGGGATTCGTGGTCTATAAAGGTCATTCCATAAATACGTCCTTCATCATTTCTTCGTACAACGGTATTGATGCCCTGCTTCGTCAATTGTTTTTTAAAACCGGTTTCATCAGAAGCAATATTCATCGTTGCTTCAATCGTATTTTTAAGCAGAATTCTTACTGGATTTGATTTCAAATGCTCTTTAGATTCCATAAAATGTTTTTGAAGCTGTACAAACCCTGCTCCTTTACCAAAGAGAGATGCCTTGAAAGGATTACTTACTTTTTCTCCCTGCTCATTCAATGCAAAATAAACCAGTCCTTGTCTGGACTGTCCGTGTAATTCACCACTAACTTCTTCGGCTCTGATATTGAATAAAAACAATAGAGCATTGTAAGTGCCTAAGCTTTGAAACCTGTAATGTTTAGGGAGGTATCGGACTACTGAAGCAATCTGACTTTTTATATCGCCTGCCCGATAATTTACCGGACGGAAAATCTTGTCGTTCTGTTTATGCTCTTTATCCGTTGCAGGTATCAATCTGTGTTTCTTTTCGAGATCACGGCAGACATTCATAGACCGCATTTTCTCAAATTTATCCGAAATCTTTTTACCTG
>JAUXNR010000932.1 GCA_030682755.1 Flavobacterium sp. | reverse complement strand
ATGCTTTTGTTGGATTATTTGGGATATGATGAAGCAGATGAAATCTCGGAAGAACATAAAACGGGTCAGTCTGAAAACTTGGGGAGCTAAAATATCATGCATATAATTTAGCTAATCGGAACAAAAAGAAACTGACATCGCTTACTCCTCTTGATGCTGCACGCAATGATTTGATTTTAGCATTAAAAGATTCGGCAGCTGCATTTGTGCTTCTATTGTTGAAGAAGTTTAGAATTGTTTCATAATGCATTTGAAAAGAACGAAGTACCGTTTGAAATGATTTTAAGTCTAAATCTTCAACTTCTTTAAACCAAAACGCAAGTTTATTGAATGCCTCTGTTTTTGAAGCACTATTACTGAAAATTTGTCCTAGCCTCATCGCTAAATTATAGACCTTTTCAAGCAATGGATACTTCTGAAATAAAATGAGAGCTCGTTGTTCCTGGCTATTTGTCCATTTTTGGCAGTTCTTGAACAATAAATATCTACTCCTTGCTAATAATTGCTTCAAAGTATCCCCATTTTTCAGTTCTTCCGGAACATATTTTTTGCCCGTTTTTCGGGCATTCTGGATTTTTATATTTTCAAGTTCTATGGCTTCCCAACGATACTTTATCCTTATTTCTTGAACCGCATCATAAACCAATTTCTGTACATGAAAACGATCGGTTACTTGTATTGCCTTGGAGAACGAACTTGCAATGATTTTCTCCATACTTGGAGCCATATCCAATGTCACTTCTTTTACCATTTCCCTATCTTTTTGAGGGATTCTTCTCAATACTTTTATGACATCGTTGGCGCTTGTCCCTTTAACCATAGCCACAATTGAGCCCTTTTTCCCATGGGCTTGTTTGTTGATAATGATTGTATACAATTCCCCTTGTGATAATGCGGTTTCATCAATGGATAAAAATGGCCCTAAGTTCTTGGGAAATAACATCCAATCCTCTGCATGGCTAAGCTGTTTCCATTGTTTAAAACCACTGAGGTGATCCTTGTACTGTTGATGAAGCTTTTTACCATCAACTTGGAAATATTTACCCAAACTGTTACAGCTAATCGGTGTGGTATCGAGATATTTCTTTTAAAAAAGTCGCAAATTCCTTTGTCATTCGCGTTCCTTCATTCACTAAATCCCATTGACGGGTTACTATTTTTTGCTTTGTTGAATTATACCAACGACGTCTTTTGATAAAGTATAAGACCTCTTTCCCTCGTACCGGAAAATCTTGAACGGTAATCTCTGGCAAAAATCCTTTCGATAATAATTGGTCATCGCTACACTCTTTGGGAGATATATTTCTCTCTTCTAAAAATATCCAAATATTTGTAGGACAGTGCTCAACTGACGTTATATCAAAATATTCTAAAATTCCTTCCGGCAAAAGCAATTCTACTATACTCTCGTAATGATTCTGTGACATAGGACAATTTTTGTCACAAAGTAAAAACTAAATTTTCAAGTCCCCAAATTTTCTGACTGATCCGAAA
>JAUXNR010000928.1 GCA_030682755.1 Flavobacterium sp. | reverse complement strand
GTTCAACAATACATCTGAAATATTTATTTATTCTTCTTCATCCAAAACTATTATAAAGTATGAAGAAACTCTGGGAGTTATAACAATTACACCAATGTCATGGGTTGAAGGTGTCGGCATGGATTTTGTCATAACAACTGTTGCAGGAACACCAAATGAGATTATATTTAATGATTTCTTTAACGTTCAGAATATTAATATAGTTGGAAGATCAAATTTACTCTATCCCCATTTGAGAGTAATGAAAGCTAGGTTTGGTGCTAAAGTTCAAAATAATATCGGACTTATTGGTCATAGTCGTGGAGGAGAAGCTGTAGTAAGAGCTGCAAAAGATATTTTAACATTACCTCCATCTATAGTACCACCTGATTTAAAAAATATTAATGCAATAATATCACTAGCTCCAACGGATTTATGGGATGAAGAGAATTTGATACAAAATATTCCATATTTTGTTTTATACGGCTCTAAAGATGGAGATGTTTCAGGGATGATAACTCGACGTCAAGCGGGACCCAATAAAATTTCTGGATCAGGTGGTTTTTCTCTTTATGATAGGGCAATTAACACCAAAGAAAAAACTATGGCTTTCGTTTATGGTGCTACTCATAACGGTTTTATTACGGATAATCATGATTATTTCGACACTAGTGTTGTATTAGAACCCGAAGCAAATCAACAAGTTATATCAAAAGCTTACGTGAATGCTTTTTTTAGAATGCATTTAAAATCTGAAATAATTTGGAAATCAATCTTTTCTGAAAATCGTAGGCCCGGGTCTGTACCAACTAAAGATATTTATTTACAATATACGAGTCCAGATAAAGTTGTTATTTCAAATTTTAATGGAATTAGTTCCAGTAGTTTCACTAGTTTAATTTCTCATGATCTTGGATTCATTGTAAAAAAGACAGAATTTAATTTAAGGGGGACTTGGCCTCCTTCTGATTTTACTAAAAGAGAAGATCCTTATTCTCCTCATTTTTTAGATGGGATGTATGTTGAAGTACCTATTTCTGGTGGCAAGTTATCTGTTAATATCCCATCATCGAAGAAAGATGTCACGGCTTATACCCATTTAAGTTTTAGAATTTGCTATATTTCTGGTAAATACAAAAATTCTCCAAGAGATTTGGATGTTGTATTGCATACTTCCTATAATGATTTAAGTGATTTATCAATTGAATTAAAAGATACTTCTACTACCATAAAAAATGTAAAAACTACAAAAAAAATTCCATTTCCGGATAAAAGAAAAAATGTAACTATGTCTAATTGGGAAGATAATGAAAATTTAACTAAATCTGCTTTTATTACAATTAGAATCCCTTTAACTGAATTCATTGGCGTAGACTTATCTAATTTAAAAGAGATAAGCTTTGTTTTTCCTTCACTACCATCTAAAGTTTACCTGAATATTGACGATATTGAATTTACACAATA
>JAUXNR010000927.1 GCA_030682755.1 Flavobacterium sp. | reverse complement strand
AATAACTGTTTTCAGCATAAAACGATCCACTTGTGCTTCCGGTAACGGATAGGTTCCTTCTTGCTCAATTGGATTTTGCGTGGCTAAAACCAAAAACGGTTTGTCTAATTTAAAAGTAGTAACACCAATAGTAACTTGCTTTTCCTGCATGGCTTCTAACAACGCTGATTGCACTTTTGCCGGTGCACGATTGATCTCATCAGCCAAAACGAAATTGGCAAAAATGGGTCCTTTTTTGATAGAAAACTCATTTTGTTTAATGTTGTAAATCATGGTACCCACTACATCGGCAGGTAATAAATCAGGCGTAAACTGAATTCTGCTAAATGAACCTTGAACGGCTTGTGATAAGGTATTTATGGCAAGGGTTTTTGCCAAACCGGGAACCCCTTCCAACAAAATGTGTCCTTGTCCTAAAAGACCAATCAACAAACGTTCAATCATGTGTTTTTGACCCACAATTACTTTGTTCATTTCATAAGTCAGCAAATCGATAAACGCACTCTCTCTTTCAATTTTTTCATTAATGGCACGAATATCTAAAGTCGCGGTATTTTCTTCCATGTTCATTGTTTTTTAGCTGTCGAATTTAGTATTTAATTTTAACAGTGCAAATTGAATTTTTTTTTACTGTAATGGTGTTAAGAATTGGTTAAAAATAAAAAGACAGCCCATGTTTTGGCTGTCTTTTAATACAATTATAAGATACTTTAACTTATTCTAAAGAAATAACCCCAATATCTGTTGTCTCCCCATTTGTGACATTGACATTTTCTATAATTACCGGAACAAGATTTGAATCTTCTTCAGGAGTAATTGTTACCGTATAAACACCGCTAGGAATGCCGTGAAGATAAAATATGCCATTTTCATTTGTAAAAGCTGAAACAACTTCGTCTCCAACGGCAACAGAAGCTACTACTTGATATTCTCCTGCAATAGCTGTTCCGGTTATTGAACCCGAAACGGCTTCACTGGTAACTCGAAGAACCGGGAGCAGATTAAAAATACCTGAATTACCGGCTTCAACAATTATGGATTGATTTACATCAAAATCAATTAAAAAGTTATAGGTTACATTGGGTTGAAGTGTTTGATTGATTTGTAGCTTCAAACCTGATTGCTGAGCACTTGGCGTGTTGAGAGGATACGTTATCCCGTTTTTAACAACAGTGTTGTTAGTTCCTAAAATAAGTCTGATTTGACCTAAAAATCCCGAAGGGATTTCATTATCAGCCAATAAAACAGTAACACCACCTGTTAATTCTAACAAGTTATAAATGCCCGGATTTATGTTTCCAATACTTTCCCAACCTGACTCATCTGAGTTGGAAGAATTTTTAACTCTTACATCAAGCACTTCAACAAAAACGGCATCATAATCACCGGGAGCGTCTGTCATCTTGACAATAACACGGGAAGTACCGTTAACGTTATCGTCAGAATCTGAACAACTTATAGCGACAAAACTCAATAGAAAGATTGCCACTATTCTAAGTAGGTTTTTTTTAAGATTTTTCATGGGTATAATTTAATTATTTATTAGTATATTCATAACGGCATAAAACAAGTTGTCTTGCCTTTTTAATCATAAAAAAACCTTAAAAAAATGACTTCTATTTCTAAAATCATTGCAGGAACAATG
>JAUXNR010000362.1 GCA_030682755.1 Flavobacterium sp. | reverse complement strand
GTATTGCACCGAGAAACAATTTTTAGATTTCATTCGCATTCCGGCTACAGTTCCGTCGTTTAGATGTTCGTGGGTGATTTCTAAATCAGGATGTTTTTCTAATTCTTCGCGAACAACAGCAAATCCGTGGTTTTGAGAAGTGATTTCTCCTTTTCCGGTGATTAAGTTTTTCACTGGATGATTGATTCCGCGATGTCCGTTGAACATTTTGTAGGTTGAAATGCCGTTGGCCAAACCGATGATTTGATGACCGAGACAAATTCCGAATAGTGGTTTATTGTCGGCGATGATTTGTTTTGCTACTTCGATTACGCCGGTCAATGGTTCCGGATCGCCGGGACCGTTGGACAAAAAGTAACCATCGGGATTAAAACTTTGCAAATCAGCATACGATGCGTTGTATGGAAATACTTTGATGTAACAATCTCTTTTGGCTAAATTGCGAAGGATATTGGTTTTAATACCTAAATCTAACGCAGAAATTTTATAAGTTGCTTTTTCGTCTCCGAAGAAATAAGGTTCTTTGGTTGAAACGGTGGAGGCTAACTCCAATCCTTTCATATCGGGAACGTTGGCCAATTGATGTTTCAGTTCGTCAATATGCGTTCCGTCAGTGCAGATTACAGCGTTTTGTGCTCCGTGGTCACGGATGTAACTTACCAAAGCTCTTGTATCCACGTCAGAAATAGCGATTAAGTTTTGTTTTTCGAAATAGTCGTATAAACTTCCGGCTGAATCTGGTCGGGAATAATTAAAGCTAAAATTCTTGCAGACTAATCCTGAAATTTTAATAGAATCAGATTCTACTTCTTGATCGTTTACGCCATAATTTCCAATGTGTGCATTGGTGGCTACCATAATTTGACCAAAATAAGATGGATCGGTAAAGATTTCCTGATAGCCGGTCATTCCGGTGTTGAAGCAGACTTCGCCAAAGGTTTTTCCGCTGATTCCGATTGATTTTCCGTGAAAAATGGTGCCATCTGCGAGTAACAAAATGGCGGGTTGTCGTGTGGTGTAGTTCATTGTTGTGTGTTGTTTTGCAAATTTAGTTTAATTTCTGAATTTGGGAAAGTTTTTTTTCTGAGATGCTGAGTGGCTGAGTTGCTGAGTTGCTGAGTTTTTTTGGATGAGATTTTTAAACATGTAAGTCATATAAGTTTTTTTATTTTAAACCAATAAGAAATTAAGATACACTAAGGTTTGACTTCTAGTTTAAGTTCATTTAAGTTTTTTGAAATACGATTTTTCATGGTTTACGTTTTAGCCCCGATTGCAGCGGTATCCTTTTGTGTAGTTTACGGAACAAAAGATATAGCGGAAAGCGGGAACATGGTTTCCTGAAAAAGCCCGAGCCATTCGCTTCTGAAAAAATCAAAAAAAAAAGGACAAACTCGAAAGTTTATCCTTTTTTATTATTTGATACTGAATTTCATTATTCTGCAGCTTCAGTAGTTTCAGTAGATTCAGCAGCTGGAGCTTCCGGTGCTTTAGCTTCAGGAGCAGTAGTTTCTGCTTTTTTAGCTTTTCCACCACGACGGCTTTTTGCTTTTTTCTCTTCTTTTTTACCTCCGTTGTATAGTTCGTTGAAATCTACTAGCTCGACCATCGCCATATCAGCGTTATCTCCCAAACGATTTCCTAACTTGATAATACGTGTGTAACCACCTGGACGGTCACCCACTTTTGCTGCTACTTCTCTAAAAAGTTCTGTAACCGCATATTTGTTTCTCAAGTAAGCAAAAACGATACGTCTGTTGTGCGTAGTGTCTTCTTTTGATTTTGTAACCAATGGCTCAACGAATTGCTTTAACGCTTTTGCTTTTGCAACAGTTGTATTGATTCTTTTGTGTTCAATTAATGAACAAGCCATGTTAGCCAACATCGATTTTCTATGACCTTGTTGTCTGCTTAAATGGTTTACTTTTTTTCCGTGTCTCATGACGTGTTTTTTAAACCTTCATCTTGCATCTATCCGCTTTGGAGAGCAAAATATGAAGTAAATTTATTCTTTATCTAGTTTGTATTTTGACAAATCCATTCCGAAGTGTAAGTTTTTAATTGCCACAAGCTCATCAAGCTCAGTCAATGATTTCTTACCAAAATTACGGAATTTCATCAAGTCGTTTTTATTGAATGATACCAAATCACCAAGTGTTTCAACTTCTGCTGCTTTTAAACAGTTTAGTGCTCTCACAGAAAGATCCATATCCACAAGCTTAGTTTTAAGCAATTGTCTCATGTGTAATGATTCTTCATCATATGATTCTGTTTGTGCAATTTCGTCAGCTTCAAGCGTTATTCTCTCATCTGAGAACAACATAAAGTGATGAATTAAAACTTTTGCTGCTTCGGTTAAAGCATCTTTTGGATTGATTGAACCATCAGTTTTTATTTCAAAAACCAATTTTTCATAATCTGTTTTTTGCTCCACACGGAAGTTTTCAATTCCATATTTTACATTCTTTACAGGTGTAAAAATAGAATCAATAAATATAGTTCCGATTGCTGCATTTTGCTTTTTATTCTCTTCAGCAGGAACATATCCTCTTCCTTTTTCAATGGTTAATTCGATGTTCAAATTAACTTTTGAATCAAGATTACAGATAATTAATTCTGGGTTTAACACTTGAAATCCAGAAATAAATTTCTGAAAATCTCCAGCAGTAATTTGTTCTTTACCGGAAAGTGAAATTGTTACAGTTTCATTATCAACTTCTTCAATTTGACGTTTAAGTCTAACTTGTTTTAAGCTTAAAATGATTTCAGTAACATCTTCAACTACACCAGAAATCGTAGAAAATTCGTGATCAACACCTTCAATACGAACAGAAGTTATTGCATAACCTTCAAGAGCTGAAAGTAAAACTCTTCTAAGTGCATTACCAACTGTCAATCCGTAACCAGGTTCTAAAGGTCTGAATTCAAACTTACCTTCAAAATCGGTTGAATCGATCATGATAACTTTATCTGGTTTTTGAAAATTAAATATTGCCATAATTTAGACTTCTGTCAATTTTTATTTGTTGTATAACTCAACGATTAGTTGTTCTTTGATATTTTCTGGAATTTGTAAACGTTGTGGAACAGTTACAAAAGTACCTTCTTTAGTATCATTATTCCAAGTGATCCACTCGTAAACTTTACTAGCATTTGCTAAAGAACTATTGATAGCTTCTACAGATTTTGATTTTTCACGAACAGCAACTTTATCACCTGGTTTAAGGTGGTAAGATGGAATGTTAACGATTTCACCGTTTACAGTGATGTGTCTGTGTCCTACAATTTGACGAGCAGCTCTTCTAGAAGGTGCTACACCCATTCTGTAAACCACATTATCTAATCTTGCTTCGCATAATTGTAAAAGGATTTCACCTGTTACACCTTTAGATGCTGATGCTTTTTCAAATAAGTTTCTGAATTGTTTTTCAAGAATTCCGTAAGTGTACTTCGCTTTTTGCTTTTCCATTAACTGAACTGCATATTCAGATTTCTTACCTCTTCTTTTAGCCAAACCATGTTGTCCTGGAGGGTAATTTCTTTTTTCGAAGGCTTTGTCTTCTCCGAATATAGCTTCGCCAAATTTACGAGCTATTTTAGTTTTTGGACCAGTATATCTTGCCATTTTAAATTGTTTTAAAGTAGTGATTATGAATTCAGGTCAAATCCTTCGATAATCGAACTCTACTTTTTGTTATACTTAATTAAACTTATAAATTGCTGAATTAATTTCAGCTAAAATTATACTCTTCTTCTTTTTGGAGGTCTACATCCGTTATGTGGCATTGGTGTTACGTCAATGATTTCTGTAACTTCAATTCCACCGTTATGTATAGATCTGATAGCAGACTCACGTCCGTTACCTGGTCCTTTTACATACACTTTAACTTTTTTCAAACCTGCCTCAAGTGCAACTTTAGAACAATCTTCTGCTGCCATTTGAGCTGCATAAGGGGTGTTCTTTTTTGATCCTCTGAAACCCATTTTACCGGCAGATGACCAAGAAATTACTTCTCCTTTTTTGTTGGTAAGAGAGATAATAATATTGTTGAAAGTTGCATTAATATGAGCTTCACCCGTTGATTCAACGATAACTTTACGTTTTTTTGCTGTTGCTTTAGCCATATTACTTATTATTTAGTTGCTTTTTTCTTATTAGCAACAGTTTTTCTTTTACCTTTTCTTGTTCTAGAATTGTTCTTAGTTCTTTGTCCTCTTAATGGAAGACCAGATCTGTGACGAATTCCTCTGTAACATCCAATGTCCATAAGACGTTTGATGTGCAAAGAAACTTCTGAACGCAATTCACCTTCAATCTTGTAGTATGATACCGCATCACGGATTCCTCCGATTTCGTCATCATTCCAATCTTGAACTTTCTTGTCTTGACTAACTTGAGCTTTTTCTAAAATCTCAATAGCTCTGCTTTTTCCGATACCAAAGATATAGGTTAATGCAATAACTCCTCTTTTGTTTTTGGGTATATCAACCCCTGCTATTCTTGCCATAATTATCCTTGTCTTTGTTTAAATCTAGGATTCTTTTTGTTAATAACGTACAATCTACCTTTTCTACGTACAATTACGCATTCGGCACTTCTCTTTTTAACTGATGCTCTTACTTTCATTTTGAATAAGCTTTAATATCTGTAAGTAATTCTTGCTTTGGACAAGTCGTAAGGACTCATTTCCAGTTTCACTTTATCACCTGGTAATAACTTGATGTAATGCATACGCATTTTTCCTGAAATATGAGCAATAACAACGTGACCGTTTTCTAACTCTACGCGAAACATTGCATTTGATAATGCTTCAATAATGCTTCCGTCTTGTTCTATTGCTGATTGTTTTGCCATAATTAAGCTACTGCTTTTCTATTTTTGCCACTTTTCATTAAACCATCATAATGTCTGTTCAACAAGTATGAATTGATTTGTTGAATTGTATCAATTGCAACCCCAACCATAATTAACAATGATGTACCTCCAAAAAACATACCCCAGTTAGGTTGAACATTCATTAAGTTTACAACAATTGCTGGGAACACAGCGATTAAAGCTAAAAACAATGAACCTGGGAAAGTAATTAAAGACATCACTTTATCTAAGAAATCTGAAGTTTCTACTCCTGGTCTGATACCTGGAATAAATCCTCCACTTCTTTTTAAATCATCTGCCATTTTGTTTGTTGGGACTGTGATTGCAGTATAAAAATAGGTGAATACAACTATTAATGTTGCAAATACAATATTATACGCTAATCCAAACATGTTACTGAATTGACCAGTAATACTTTGAGCAGTCTCTGAATCTGATAATCCTGCAACTGCTGCCGGTATAAACATAATTGCTTGAGCAAAAATGATTGGCATAACTCCAGAAGCATTCAATTTTAAGGGAATAAACTGTCTGTTTCCTCCCATCATATCTTGTTCAAAATCACCTGAAGTTGTTCTTCGAGCATATTGAACAGGTATCTTTCTCACAGCCATTACTAACAAGATACAAGCAATAATAACCAATAACCAAAGTATTATTTCAAATACTAAAAGTACAGGTCCGCCATTTCCTTGCGTCAACGTAGAGGTAATTTCTTGGATAAATGATTGTGGTAATCTGGCAATAATACCAACCATAATCAATAATGAAATTCCGTTTCCAATTCCTTTATCAGTAATTTTTTCACCCAACCACATTGCAAATATTGTTCCGGTTACTAAAATAATCACTGAAGAAAACAAGAATGAAAAAGAATTAAATCCAAGTAAAAATGCATCTGGTGGTAATGTTCTGTATAAGTTATAGATATAACCTGGACCTTGAACAAGTGTTATTGCAATTGTTAACCAACGTGTAATTTGATTAATCTTTTTTCTTCCACTCTCACCATCTTTTTGCAATTTTTGTAAGTACGGAACTGCAATACCCATTAACTGAACCACAATCGATGCAGAAATGTAAGGCATGATTCCTAAAGCAAACACGGACGCTTGAGAAAAAGCACCACCCGTAAACATATCCAATAATCCACCAATTCCTTGAGAAGTTTGATCTGCCAAACTTGCCAATTTTGTGGCATCAATACCTGGTAATGTTACTTGTGCACCAAATCGATAAACTAAAAGTAAACCTAAAGTAACTAAAATTCTGTTTTTCAGTTCTTCAATTTTCCAAACGTTAGCGAGTGTATCAAAAAATTTCTTCATATACAAGAAAATTATAAAGTTACAGCTTCTCCACCAGCAGCTTCAATAGCGGCTTTTGCAGTTGCAGTAAATTTATGAGCGGTTACTTTTAATTTTGTTTTAAGTTCTCCTCTTCCTAAAACTTTTACTAATTCATTTTTAGTAGCTAATCTGTTTGCAACTAATACAGAAAAATCAACTGTATCAGTAACAATTCCGTTATCTACCAAAGCTTGAAGGGTATCAAGATTTACACCTTGATAATCTACTCTATTGATATTTTTAAAACCAAACTTTGGTACACGTCTTTGAAGTGGCATTTGTCCACCTTCAAATCCAATCTTTTTAGAATAACCAGAACGAGATTTTGCTCCTTTGTGACCACGAGATGCAGTACCACCTTTTCCAGAACCTTCTCCTCTACCTAATCTTTTATTTTGATTGTGTGTTGAACCTTCAGCAGGTTGTAAGTTACTTAAATTCATAATGAATTGTGTTATTTAGTTTCTTCAACAGAAACTAAGTGTTGAACTTTATTTACCATTCCAAGGATAGCAGGAGTTGCATCATGTTCTACAACTTGACCTAACTTACGTAATCCTAAAGCTTCCAATGTTCTCTTTTGTGTTTGAGGACAATTGATTTTGCTTGTTACTTGTTTTACTTTAATTTTTGCCATAATTTCCTTGAATTAACCTTTAAATACTTTCTCTAAAGATACTCCTCTTTGTTTTGCAACAGTATAAGCACTTCTCATTTGCAATAATGCATCAAAAGTAGCTTTTACCACATTGTGTGGGTTTGAAGATCCTTGAGATTTTGATAATACATCATGAATTCCTACTGATTCAAGCACTGAACGAACAGCACCACCAGCAATAACTCCTGTACCGTGAGATGCAGGCATTAAGAATACACGAGCTCCACCAAATTTACCTTTTTGTTCGTGAGGAACTGATTGACCACTTAAAGGAATTTTTACTAAATTTTTCTTTGCATCTTCCACTGCTTTTGCAATAGCTTCTGATACATCTTTAGATTTTCCTAGTCCGTGACCTACTACTCCGTTTTCATCACCTACAACAACAATTGCAGAGAAGCCAAAAGCTCTACCACCCTTTGTTACTTTGGTAACACGATTTACACTAACCAAACGATCTTTTAATTCAAGACCACTAGGCTTAACTAGTTCTACGTTTTTATAATTCTGATACATATTTTCTTAGAATTTAAGTCCGGCAGCTCTTGCACCTTCGGCTAATGATTTTACTCTTCCGTGATATAAATAACCTCCTCTATCGAAAGTTACATTTTCTATCCCAGCTTTTAATGCTCTTTCTGCTACAAGTTTTCCAACTGCAGTAGCTTTTTCAACATTAGTACCTTTAGAATCTACTTCTTTATCTCTTGAAGAAGCTGCTAACAAAGTTGTACCGTTTGCATCATCAATAAGTTGAGCATAGATTTCTTTGTTACTTCTGAATACAGAAAGTCTTGGTTTTGCGGTTGTTCCGACAACAATTTTTCTAATTCTGAATTTGATTCTTTGTCTTCTATCAGATTTTGTTAATGACATAATCTTATTTTTTTAAGCTGATTTACCTGCTTTTCTTCTTAATACTTCTCCAACAAACTTAACACCTTTTCCTTTGTAAGGTTCTGGTTTTCTGAAACCTCTAATTTTAGCGGCAACTTGACCTAAAAGTTGTTTGTCATATGATGTTAATTTCACGATTGGGTTTTTACCTTTTTCTGAAACTGTTTCCAAAACTACTTCCGGAGCGATTTCTAAAACGATATTGTGAGAAAAACCTAAAGCAAGATCTAATTTTTGACCTTGATTAGATGCTCTGTAACCCACACCAACTAACTCTAATTCCTTCGTAAAACCTGTAGATACGCCATTAATCATGTTGTTGATTAATGAACGGTATAAACCGTGTTTCGATCTTTGGTCTTTGTGATCTGATGATCGCTCAACTAATACTTGACCTTCTTCAACTTTCACTTCAACATCTGAGTATTCTTGTGTAAGTTGACCTAATTTTCCTTTAACTGTAATCACATTATTTGCTACTTCAACAGTAACTCCTGCCGGGATTGCAACTGGATTTTTACCTATTCTTGACATCTTTTAGCTTTTTTTAGTATACGTAACAAATTACTTCTCCACCAACATTTAACTGTTTAGCTTGTTTTCCTGTCATAACTCCTCTTGAAGTTGAAACAATAGCAATTCCTAAACCGTTTAAGATTCTTGGCAAGTTAGAAGAACCTGCATATTTACGTAAACCTGGTTTACTAATTCTTTGGATATCTCTAATTACCGGCTCTTTTGTATCTTTATCATACTTCAAAGCAATTTTGATTGAGCCTTGAACGCCACTGTCATCAAACTTGTAACTTAAAATATATCCTTGATCGAATAAAATTTTTGTGATTTCTTTTTTAAGTTTCGATGCTGGAATCTCAACCACTTTGTGATTTGCTTTCACTGCATTTCTAACTCTTGTTAGATAATCTGCAATAGGATCTGTATACATATTTATAAAATTTTGGCGACGGTTTTCAGAGGAACTATTCCGCTGAACCTGAAACCATTAAACACATTTTTTTAAAGTAGATAATTGTACGCTACCTGCTAAAAGCTGGCAAATGTACAATTATCTGCTGAAATAAACTAACTACCAGCTAGCTTTCTTTACACCTGGAATTAATCCTTGGTTAGCCATTTCACGGAATGTTACACGTGAAAGACCGAATTGACGCATATACCCTCTAGGTCTTCCTGTTAATTTACAACGATTGTGTAAACGTACTGGAGAGGCATTTTTAGGTAATTTTTGTAAGCCTTCATAATCGCCTGCTTCTAATAAAGCTTTACGTTTTTCAGCATACTTTGCTACCGTTTTTTGTCTCTTAACCTCACGGGCTTTCATTGATTCTTTAGCCATATCTTAATTCTTTTTAAAAGGTAAACCTAGTTCTGACAATAATGATTTTGCTTCTTTATCTGTTTTAGCAGAAGTTACAAAGGTAATATCCATACCTGATATTTTGTTTACTTTATCAATATCAATTTCAGGGAAAATGATTTGTTCAAGTACACCAAGATTATAGTTACCTCTTCCGTCAAAACCAGTTGCTTTAATACCACCGAAATCTCTAACACGTGGCAATGAAGATGTAATCAATCTGTCTAAGAATTCATACATTCTCTCTCCACGTAGAGTTACTTTGGCACCAATTGGCATTCCTTTTCTTAATTTAAAAGACGCAACGTCTTTTTTAGAAATTGTGGATACTGCTTTTTGCCCTGTAATTTTAGTTAATTCATCAACTGCATAATCAACTAATTTTTTATCAGATACAGCAGCTCCAACTCCACGGCTTACTACAATTTTTTCCAATTTAGGAACTTGCATTACATTTTTGTAACCGTACTCTTCTTTCAAAGCAGCAATAACTCTGCTTTTATATTCTTCTTTTAGTCTAGGTGTATAAGCCATCACTATAATACTTGATTAGATTTTTTTGAAAATCTTACTTTCTTATCTCCTTCAACTTTGATTCCAACTTTAGTAACTTTTTTTGACTTTGGGTCAATCAAAGATAAATTTGAAATTTGAATAGGAGCTTCTTTCTTTACGATTCCACCTTGAGGGTTTTTTGCACTTGGTTTAGTGTGAACTGAAACCATGTTTGTACCTTCAACAATCGCTTTATTTGCATCACGGAAAACACGTAAAACTTTACCTTCAGTACCTTTATGGTCACCTGCAATAACTCTTACTACGTCTCCAGTTTTAATTTTTAACTTTGTCATCATTAATCGAATTAAAGCACTTCAGGTGCTAATGATACAATTTTCATGAATTGTTTTTCACGAAGTTCTCTGGCAACCGGACCAAAAACACGAGTTCCTCTCATTTCTCCTGCAGCGTTTAACAATACGCAAGCGTTATCGTCAAAACGAATGTAAGATCCATCAGCTCTTCTCACTTCTTTTTTGGTTCGTACAACAACTGCAGTGGATACAGCACCTTTTTTTACGTTTCCATTTGGTGTTGCGTCTTTAATTGACACTACAATTTTATCTCCAACAGAGGCATAACGACGTTTCGTTCCTCCTAAAACACGGATAGTCAAAACTTCTTTTGCTCCTGTGTTGTCTGCTACTTTTAATCTTGATTCTTGTTGTACCATAATTATTTCGCTCTTTCAATGATTTCAACTAATCTCCAACATTTTGATTTTGATAAAGGTCTTGTTTCCATGATCTTTACAGTATCTCCAATGTTACAGTCGTTTGTTTCGTCGTGTGCAACATATTTCTTAGTTTTTAACACGAACTTACCGTATAATGGGTGTTTTACTTTTCTTGTTTCAGAAACAACAATGGATTTTTCCATTTTGTTGCTAGTAACAACACCAACTCTTTCTTTTCTTAAATTTCTTTTTTCCATCTTTCAGCAGTATACAATTATTGTAACTCTCTTTTACTAATTTCAGTTGCCAATCTAGCTACTGATCTTCTCACGCTTCTAATCTGCAAAGGATTTTGAATTGGAGATATAGCGTGAGCCATTTTTAGGTCGGTGTATGTTTTACGTAACTGACTCAATTGTTCTTGTAACTCAGCTGTAGACAGACTAATAATTTCTGATTGTTTCATAATTTATATAATATTATGCTTCGAAATCTCTAGCAACAATGAA
The DNA here is from genome assembly GCA_030682755.1 of Flavobacterium sp. Taxonomy (GTDB): domain Bacteria; phylum Bacteroidota; class Bacteroidia; order Flavobacteriales; family Flavobacteriaceae; genus Flavobacterium. The sequence goes on along the minus strand of JAUXNR010000362.1, from coordinate 1,668 downwards.
TTTAGTTTTAACAGGAAGCTTTTGAGCTGCTAAGCGTAATGCTTCTTTTGCAACTGACAAAGGAACTCCTCCTACTTCAAACATAATTCTTCCGGGTTTAACAACGGCAGCCCAATATTCAACTGCACCTTTACCTTTACCCATACGTACTTCTAAAGGTTTCTTAGTGATTGGTTTATCTGGAAATATTTTGATCCACAACTGACCTTCTCTTTTCATAAAACGAGTAGCAGCGATACGAGCTGCCTCAATTTGGCGAGAAGTCAGGAAAGCAGAATCCAAAGATTTGATTCCAAACATTCCGTTAGAAAGTTCGTGCCCTCTTTGAGAAACGCCTTTCATTCTACCTTTCTGTACCTTTCGGTATTTTGTTCTTTTAGGCTGTAACATTTTTCTTTAATTTAAAAAATTACTTTCTTTTGCGTTGGTTCGGTTTACCACTTGGTTTTCCGTTAAAGTTCCCTTTTCCATTATTTCCTGTAGCTTGTTTTTTATCCATACCTACAAGTGGAGAAAGATCTCTTTTTCCATAAACTTCACCTTTCATGATCCATACTTTGATTCCCATTCTACCATAAGTAGTATGAGCTTCAGCCAAAGCATAATCAATGTCAGCTCTGAAAGTTGATAGAGGAATTCTACCTTCTTTGAACATTTCTGAACGTGCCATTTCAGCTCCATTCAAACGACCGGAAATCATCACTTTGATACCTTCTGCATTCATACGCATTGCTGCTGCGATAGCCATTTTAATAGCTCTTCTGTATGAAATACGGCTTTCAATTTGACGTGCGATACTTGTTGCAACCAAATAAGCATCTAATTCAGGTCTTTTAATTTCAAAGATGTTAATTTGAACCTCTTTGTCTGTAATTTTCTTAAGCTCTTCTTTTAACTTGTCTACCTCTTGTCCGCCTTTTCCGATAATGATACCAGGTCTAGCAGTAGTGATAGTAACGGTTACAAGTTTCAAAGTTCTCTCGATGATTACTTTTGATACACTAGCTTTTGATAAACGAGCATGGATATACTTTCTGATTTTATAATCTTCGGCAATTTTATCGCCATAATCATTTCCACCATACCAGTTAGAGTCCCATCCTCTGATGATACCAAGTCTATTTCCTATTGGATTTGTCTTTTGTCCCATCTTACTTATTAATTGCTTTGTGTGTTATTATTAGCCCCAAGCACGATTGTTACGTGATTAGAACGCTTTCTTATTCTGTGTGCACGACCTTGAGGAGCCGGACGTAGTCTTTTCAACATCGTTCCACCATCAACTCTGATCTCTTTTACAAATAAAGCTGCTTCTTCTAAGTTACCTTCTTCATTTTTTTGTTGCCAGTTATTAATAGCTGATAACAATAATTTCTCTAACTTTCTTGAAGCTTCTTTTTGACTAAATCTTAATATATTTAGTGCTCTTTCTACCTTCTGACCTCTTACCAAGTCTGCAACTAGACGCATTTTTCTAGGTGAAGTAGGGCAGTTATTCAATTTAGCGAAAGCAATAGACTTATTAGCCTCTTTTCTCGCATCTGCTGTTTCTCTTTTACGAACTCCCATAACTTCTTATTTTTTACCTTTATTTTTAGCTCCAGCATGACCTCTAAAAGATCTAGTTGGTGAAAATTCTCCTAATTTATGACCTACCATGTTTTCTGT
>JAUXNR010000909.1 GCA_030682755.1 Flavobacterium sp. | reverse complement strand
CTCCTGCAAGTAATAAAAACATAGATGAGTTTTTCTTTAAAAACCTTGCTCCATCTTCACAACTTTTTACTATTGCTTGTGGCATTGAATTAGGGAATTTCTATGTAAATGAGAATAATGATCCGGAGGAAATAGGAATTGAAATTATCCTTGAAAATCCAGAGTTCTTTCCAAAAGTAGAGATGACCAAGGAACCAAAGTACGAAATAGATGTAAATGGTTTGGATACTGCACAAAAGAAATGGCAGAAAGATTTGGTAAGGCATTTTGCCGATCCTGCGGCTTTTTATGGTTTACATCACGATGTAAAAGGAGGGATAGAATATAGGCAAGGAACCACTAAACCAACCGCTATTACTCCTATTGAGGTTTATCAAAATATAATAGCTAAGTTTCAAACTAAGAGTACAGTATATTTAGATATTCGCAATGAAAATGGATATTCCTATAATTATTACGATAACTATGTAGGGACAATAGGTCCTGATGCTGATAAAGAACTGAAGATCGGTCAGACATCAGGCGGCTCCAGTCCAAAAGAATATTATACAGATGGTTGGGCTATACACAAGGTAGATATTACTCTTGGTAGCGGTACAGAAAACGAATTTTTTATAGCCTTACGGGTTAATGATAATGAAAGACCATTGCTTGCCGGGTGGAGCGTAGAGCTTACTCCTAATTCAGTAGTAGACCCTCCTTTGATTGACAATGCTTCGAGTAGAATATATTTTACTGATGAAACAGGTTTATTACCTACACCGATTCCTAACCCCTTACCTGAGTTTACTAACGAAGTTTCTATTAAGGTACCCAACCTGCCAAGCGAATCTGCACAACTGGCAACCATTGTAAAGTTGGATTATATCAAACAATTAAGGTTAAACGATGGTGTAGATAGCTTTCCTCAGCATAAGTCAACCGATTATCTTTTTGGACCTATAACAACTCAAATCCCTTGGGATAGTGAAGATAGTGTACAATGGATTGGAAGTAACCATAATAAATATTTTGATGGTTGGTTAAACAATGGATTTGCTAGTATAGCATATTTATTTAGTATTAAAAACATCAATTATCAAGACAGTAAGATTATACTAAACGGGCTTGTTGCAGATTTGGTACCATTACAAAATTATTCTAATGTTTTAGTAAGAAATACGAATGGAATATTACTTGGCCTAGTTATTTCAGATAAAATTGAGATTTCTTTAAACAATGAAACAAGTATAACTATTACAAGAATACTTGATGCTAATAACCCTAATAATCAATATACTTTAAATAATAGTGGGTTGAGTATAGGAGATTTAATAACATGTAATAATTTTTTTAATGTTATTATAAATTATGATGCCCAAGCCTTATATGTAAGTAACTTAAATCTTTCATCTTATAATCAGTATTTTCCATCTCAACCTAAAATTATATTATACTCTAAAATAGAACAGCAAACTCCAAGCATATATTTGTTACATTCTATTTCTTTTAATAGTATTCATAATA
>JAUXNR010000866.1 GCA_030682755.1 Flavobacterium sp. | reverse complement strand
TATTTATTTTTAGATTAATGATTATGATTATGTCCATCGTGATTCTCTTTTGAATGATCATGACCTTCGTGGTTTTCAGCTTTCGCTTCTATTAATTCCATTTTACAAACAGGACAAGTTCCTTTTTCATCGTATGTTTTTCCTTTTTCACAATCCATTGGACATTCATAAGCAACTTTATGCTCTTTACCCTCTTTATGATTATGTCCTTCGTGTTCTGTTGCTGTTTTTGTAGTTTCTTCTTTTTTATTACAAGAAACCGTTGTGCCTAAAGCAATGGCAAGTGCCATAATTAAAATTGATTTTTTCATTTGTTAATTGAATTTAGATTATAATTTAAATTAATAATTTTTAATGTTCGTGACCACCACCACCTTCATTTTTAATCAAATGGCTTTGAATGTAATAAGCTCCTTTTAAAACAATCTTTGCGTTTGCATCGATTTTTTGTAATAGAGTAACTTGTGTATATCCTAATTGTGTGGTTCCTGATTTTACCTCAATGCGTTGAAAATGGAATGTTTTTCCTTCAGCTTCTTCGTGTTCATGTCCGTCTTCATGATTATGTCCGTCTTTTTCATCGTGAGCTTCTTCTTTATGTCCTTCTTCTAAAACAAAAATAAATTCGCGTCCATCAGCCTTAATAATAGCTTCATTTGGTAATGCTTTTACGTTATTTGAACCTACATCTATAAGCGCATTTACATACATTCCTGGTATTAATTTTTGTTGGTTGTTTGAAATATCTGCATGTACAGCTACTGATTTTGTATCGTTTTCAAAGGATTTACCGACACTAAATATTTTTCCTTTTACTTCTGAATTATCTTGATTTACTAAAACAAAACGTACAGTTTGACCAATTTTCACCTTAAATAAATCTTTTTCATAGACTAATAAATCTACGTGCATTTTTGAATTATCCACAATATTCATTAGTGGTTTACCTGCTTCTACATTACTTCCAATTTTAATATAAATTTCGGTTAAGTTTCCAGAAATTGGAGCAAGCACAGGAACGGTTGCTGTTGCGTTTCCATTACCACTAATATTTAAAGTATTTAATTGTTTTTGCAGCGAATTAAATCGAGATCTTTCAATTTCGTATTCTGCCTTTGTTTTTTGAAACGTTTTTTTAGAATTTACTTCTTCATCGCTTAATGTTTTTTGTCTTTCAAATTCTAATTTTAAAAACTCCAAATTGCTTTTTGAAGTTAAATAAGCTTCTTGCAATTTAGTGAACTCAGGACTTTCAATAGTTGCAATGGTTTGTCCTTTGCTAACATATTGTCCTTCTGAAATAGTAATAGTTTTTACAATTCCTGATGTATAAACTGAAACATCAGCTTGATTTTGTGGAGGTAACTTTGTATAACCATTTACATTTATTACTTCGCTTAAATTTTTATCTGAAAAAGTCCCTAATTCGATACTTGATGCTTTAAACTGTGCTTCGTTTAGTTCTACTTCTTTTATTGCTGTAGGCTCTTTTTCATCTGAATGACTTTCTTCTGTATGTGTTTCGCCATCAGCATGTTCATGTCCATCACCTTCCGTATGACGCAAAGAAAAATATAAAATAATAGCAAGGATTATTGCTCCAACTATTGATGCGTATATGATATTTGATTTCTTCATTTCTGTTTATGTTATTGATTGATAGTATATTGTATAGCTATTATAGTTTGATTAAAGTTATTTATAGCTTCATTATAATTAGTTAGTATTTCGGTAGCCGTTTCAATACCTTGTACATATTCTACATACGAAATATCTCCATTTAGATAACTTTTTGTAGCATTTTTAATTATTAAATCAGCATTAGGAATCGCTGTATTTTTATAATAATCTATCAATGATTGATAGGTTGTAAGTTGCTCCATTTGCTGCTCTAAATGACTTTTAAATTGCTGGTTTATATAGTTAGCATTTTTTTGCTCCATTTCTATATTTGTTTTTGCTGCTTTACTTTTATTAATAGTGCTACCCATAAACATAGGAAGAGAAAGTCCGACAGAAAAACCTTGAAATTGTGGTGAATTATTATAGTATTTCGTTACACCATCAACTTCTTGATTCCCTGTTATGGATTGCAAAAAGTAGCCTACTGAAAACTCTGGAAATAAATTTGATTTTTCTAATTTATGATTGGCTTGTGCTATTTTTACTTGTTGATTAGCTAACTGAACTACCGGATTTTGTTTCACTAATGTGCTATCCATTTTTGCAATAAAAGGCATAGGCACAAAAGTTGTATCCGAAATTTCAATATCATTTTCTAAATCTAAAAGTGTTTTAAGCTTTGATTTTTCGATAGCAATTTGCGTTTTGAATTGTTTTATTTTTTGTTCTAATTCTTGTTGTTTAGCTACTGCAATTGTTTTTTCTAAAGCACTTGTTTCACCTGTTTGAAACTTTAATGTTGCTGATTTTACAAATTTTTGCATTAGTTCATTTTGCTTTTCTAATAATGCATTTTGCTTTTCAAAGTATAGAATGGTATTCCAAGATTGACGAATAGAAAATGTTATTTCTTGCTTAGAAACACTTAATTTATTTTGACTAGCCGAACTATTTTCTTGCAATAATTTTCTTTTTGCACTTATTTGAAAAGGATTGAAACTCTGACTAATTTGAAAATTTTTATCTTGAGCTTGCGTATTTATTTGTCCAAAAGTTCCTGAAATTTCTGTTTTAGGCAATTCGAATGCAGTCTTTACTAATTGTGATTGCATTTTAGTTTCTAAGGTAACCGCTTGAATGTTTAAGTTGTTTTTTAGCCCCATTTCTAATGCTTCATTTAAACTTAATTTTTGCTTTTCTTGTGCATTGATTGCTAATGAACTAAATAAAAATGCAAGTAGCATAGCTGAATTCTTCATGGTTTTTCGTTTTATTTTAATCCCTTTTTCAAAATATAAATACAGAATTGGTAAAACTATTAATGTTAGTAAAGTAGCAGTTATTAAACCACCTATTACTACTGTAGCTAAAGGTTTTTGAACCTCGGCACCAGCACTACTACTTATTGCCATTGGTAAAAACCCAAGTGAAGCTACAGCAGCAGTTAATATAACAGGTCTTAAACGTACTTTAGTTCCTTCTTTTATTCGGTCATATACATTATCCATACCTTGTTTTTTAAGTTCATTAAAATAACCGATTAAAACAATTCCGTTTAATACCGCTACACCAAAAAGAGCAATAAATCCGACACCTGCGGAAATACTAAACGGCATATCGCGTAACCATAACGCCACAATACCTCCAATAGCAGATAATGGAATTGCTGTAAATATTAACAACGATTGTTTAATTGATTTGAATGTAAAATAAAGTAGGACTAGAATTAAACCTAATGCTACTGGCACAGCAACAGAAAGTCGTTTGTTTGCTTCGATAAGATTTTCAAATTGTCCGCCATAAGTAGTGTAATATCCTTCAGGTAATTTTAGTTTATCGTCTAATTTAGCTTGAATAGTTTCTACAACCGTTTTTACATCAGCACCACGAACATTGAAACCTACAACTATTCTACGCTTTCCGTTTTCACGAGAAATTTGCATTGGTCCA
>JAUXNR010000865.1 GCA_030682755.1 Flavobacterium sp. | reverse complement strand
AAACACTTCGATACAATTGCTTGTGTTCAAAAAACAATACTGGATTCGGGTCATTTATAGAAGTATTCAAAAGTCCTTTGGCATCATAAGGAAATGCTGGGTAAACTACTTTTAAACCTGGTGTTTTGGTAAACCAAGCTTCATTCGTTTGCGAGTGAAACGGTCCGGCTTGCGTGCCACCACCACAAGGCATACGCACCACTACATCGGCTTTTTCATTCCAACGGTAATGTTGCTTAGCTAATAAATTCACAATCGGATTAAATCCCGTAGAAACGAAATCGGCAAACTGCATTTCTACAATGGCTTTGTGTCCGTTGATCGATAAACCCATTCCGGCAGAAACCACAGCACTTTCGCAGATAGGCGTATTGCGTACACGTTCTTTCCCAAAAAGGTTAACAAAACCGTCTGTTACTTTAAAAGCTCCTCCATATTCTGCAATGTCTTGACCCATAATCACCAAATTAGGATGGCGTTCCATGGATTGTTTTAAACTTTGGGTAATAGCATCAATCACACGAATGTTTTCTGTTGCATCAGAATGTGTAAACACTTCAAAATCATACGGTTTGTACACATCATTTAATTCTTCATTCAAATCTGCTACAAAGTCAGGTTCGTCAAAAACCAAACGGATGTGTTCGTCCATTTCTTGTTTAAACGTTTGACGAATGGCTTCGTCTTTTTCGGCTGTCAATAGGCCTATTTCCATCAAATACGTTCGGTAGTTTTCAATCGGATCTTTTTGAGCCCACATGTCCATCAATTCTTGGGGCACATATTTCGTACCACTCGCCTCTTCATGACCACGCATTCTAAACGTTTGGAACTCCAATAAAACCGGTCTCGGATTCTCCCGTAGCGAAGCTTTTAAATCGGAAACTATATTGAATACGTCCAAAATATTATTACCGTCAATGATATGACTTTCCATGCCGTAACCTATCCCTTTATCGGCCAGATTCACACAGCGGTATTGTTCGTTAGTAGGTGTAGAAAGCCCGTATCCATTATTCTCAATCACAAACAAAACAGGCAAATCCCAAACAGCAGCAATATTTAATGCTTCGTGAAAATCACCTTCGCTCGTAGCACCTTCTCCGGTGAAAACCGCAGTAACTTTACCGTTTTTTTGGAGTTTATTGGCTAAAGCGATTCCGTCTGCCACACCCAATTGCGGACCCAAATGCGAGATCATTCCAATGATTTTGTAGTCTTGTGTCCCAAAGTGAAACGAACGATCACGACCTTTCGTAAAACCACTTTTCTTCCCTTGCCATTGAGCAAAAAGACGTTGCAATGGAATGTCTCTGGTGGTAAAAACACCTAAATTCCGATGCATCGGTAAAATGTATTCGTCTTTGTCCAACGCCGAAGTGATTCCCACCGAAATAGCCTCCTGTCCAATACCTGAAAACCATTTGGAAATCTTACCCTGACGCAGCAAAATGAGCATTTTTTCTTCAATTAAACGGGGTTTTAATAAACGGATATATAAATCAAGAAGCGTGGTGTCGGATAGATTTTTTCTGTCGAAAAGCATAGTTTGGGTGTTTTAAAACGCTTCCAAAAGTACAAAAAATAACAAATTCCAACAGTTGTGTGATACTTTTTTATAAAACGTTTTCGTGAGTGTTGATAACTTTCAATTTTGCAATCTAAAATATTTGTATACATTTGTATTTACAAGCATTCAACTCACTTTGAGTTATTAACAAATAATAATTTAGTATGCAAAAAATTCCTAGTGTTGACTTGCGTGATTTCCTATCGGATGACCCGGTACGCAAACAAAAATTTGTAAATGAAATCGGAAAAGCTTATTCAGATATAGGGTTTGTTGCCCTGAAAGGTCACTTTTTAGATGACCGTTTGGTAGACGAATTGTACAGCGAAGTGCGTAATTTCTTCTCGCTTCCTGTAGAAACAAAATCAAAATATGAAATCCCGGGAATTGGTGGCCAAAGAGGGTATGTTTCTTTTGGAAAAGAACATGCAAAAGGTCGCTCTGCCGGAGATTTAAAAGAGTTTTGGCACTTTGGACAATATGTGAGCGAAGGTTCAAAATATGCAGGAGAATATCCGGATAATGTAGAAGTAACCGAATTGCCTAAGTTTAATGAAGTGGGCAAAGAAGCCTATCAAATGCTTGAAAAAACAGGCGTTTATGTGTTGAGAGCTTTGGCTTTGTATTTAGGTTTGGATGAATTTTATTTTGACAATTACATCAAAGACGGAAACAGTATTTTACGTCCTATTCATTATCCGCCTATCACAGACGAACCAAAAGATGCAGTACGTGCAGCAGCTCACGGCGACATCAACTTGATAACCTTATTAATGGGAGCTCAAGGAAAAGGATTGCAAGTGCAAAACCACAACGGCGATTGGATTGATGCCATGGCCGAACCGGATGAATTAATGATTAATGTGGGCGATATGTTATCCCGTCATACCAATAACAAATTAAAATCTACCATTCATCAAGTAGTGAACCCACCAAGAGAATTATGGGATACTTCCCGTTATTCCATTCCATTCTTCATGCATCCCGTAAGCGATATGCGTTTGGATGTATTGGAAGATTGCATTGATGAAAACAACCCAAAATTATACGAAGACATTTCTGCGGGAGAGTTCTTGCATGAACGTTTAGTTGATTTGGGATTGATCAAGAAATAATACCTATTTCAGTTATAATAAACCAAATCTCATTTTTTTGGGGTTTGGTTTTTTTAGTTAGAACATATACGCCACAATGGAACGCGGATGTAACGGATGTAACGGATTTCCGCAGATAAATTTGATTAGACATGAGTACAACTATTTTACATGAAGAACTAACAGGGTCAATATTGAAACTTTTTTATGAAGTTTACAATGAATTGGGTTACGGTTTTCTTGAAAAAGTTTATCAAAATGCATTATTTAATGAACTTAAAACTAATGGGTTTGAAGTAGAAACACAAAAGAAAATAAAAGTATTTTATAAAGATAATGAGGTAGGTGAATATTATGCTGATTTAATAGTTAACAATAAAGTAATCCTAGAATTAAAAGCTGCGGAATATATTTCAGATGCACATGTATTTCAATTGGTAAACTATTTAAAAAGTACAAACATAGAAGTAGGTTTATTATTAAATTTTGGGAAAAAGCCAGAGTTTCGTAGAAAAATATTTCAAAATTATAAAAAGTAAAATCAGCGGTCATCCGTTAAATCCGTGTCATCCGCGTTCCATATAATACAACCATGAACGACTTAAACGAACAACTAAAAAAACTCTTCCCCAACCATCAACCTTCCAACGAACCGGAGCAAGTTGAGGAAACACCCCACGAATTATTCGTTCAAAAAGAACCCATGATTTGTAAATACGAAAAACGAAAAGGCAAACCCACCACCATTATTTCCGGCTACGAAGGAGCAGATGAAGACTTTAAAATATTAGCCAAAGAAATAAAGAGTAAATTTGCCGTTGGCGGAAGTTTCAAAGACGGCGAAATCATCATTCAAGGTGATTACCGTGATAGAATCATGAAATTTCTCCAAGAAAAAGGATTTAAAACCAAACGTGTAGGAGGGTAATTTTTTGTTTCAAGTTTCAGGTTTCAAGTTAATTTTTACTCAACCTCAGAACCTCAGAACCTTAGTTCCTCAGCACCTTAGCACCTTAAAAAAAATGATACAATCATCCGAATTAATATTAAACCCCGACGGCAGTGTTTACCACTTAAATTTAAAGCCGGAACACATTGCTCACGACATTATTTTTGTGGGTGATCAAAATCGGGTAGAAAAAATAACGAAACATTTCGATTCCATTGAATTTACCACGCAAAAAAGAGAATTCAAAACGCAAACCGGAATCTATAAAGGCAAACGAATGTCAGTGATGTCCACCGGAATTGTCCCAGACAACATCGATATTGTAATGAATGAATTGGATGCGTTAGTGAACATCAATTTACAAACCAGAACCATCAAAGAAAAACTAACTTCGCTAAACATTGTTCGCATTGGAACTTCCGGTTCGTTACAAGCCGATATTCCGGTGGATAGTTTTGTGATGAGTGCGTATGGTTTGGGATTAGACAATATGCTTCGCTCCTATTTAATTAATGCGGTTTCCGAAAAAGACATTGAAGATGCGTTTATCAATCAAACCAATTGGGATTTACGAAAAGGTCGTCCATATGTCATAAAAGGAAGTGAATCGTTAGCCAAAAAGTTTGAAAGTGAACAAATTCACAAAGGCTTCACAGGAACGGCAGGCGGATTTTACGGCCCACAAGGTCGCGTTTTGCGTTTAGACATACAAGATGCAGATTTGAACTCTAAAATGGATGCGTTTAATTACAACGGCATTCAAATGACCAATTTAGAAATGGAAACAGCCGCCATTTATGGTTTAGGAAAATTGTTGGGGCATGAATGTTTATCGTTGAATGCCATTATTGCCAACCGTGCAAATGGAACTTTTAGCGATGACCCTTACAAAGCGGTGGATGCGTTGATTGAATATGCGTTGGATAAATTGGCGGAGTAGTATGGATTTTATTGGAGGTGAAATACTAAACTTAATTGGCGGAACTATCAGGTGGTTTTTTGTGAGTATTTATCGTAAACTAACAAAAAAAGAAAATTTCTCTTATGATGAGTATCTTTATGGTAAAGAAAAAATAAATG
>JAUXNR010000351.1 GCA_030682755.1 Flavobacterium sp. | reverse complement strand
TCAGAAACCCATTGTCCTTTTGTTAAGTGTGCAAAATCATCAACAGCGTTCAACATTTTAAGCGTGTATTTTTTACCTTTTGGTAAAACTTCTTCGCCCAAATCATTCATCACACCTTGAGATGTTTTTCCGTTAACAATAGTGAATAGTTTGTCTACTAATTTATCTTTTAGCTCATTGAATTTTACTTCAAATTCCGTTTCCAATACAGCTAAATCATCTTTATCTTTTGTGCGTTTGCGTTTATCTTTAACCGCTCTCGCAAATAATTTTTTGTTTAAAACAACTCCGTGTAACGATGGAGAAGCTTTTAAAGAAGCGTCTTTTACATCACCGGCTTTGTCTCCAAAAATTGCACGTAATAATTTTTCCTCAGGTGTTGGATCTGATTCTCCTTTTGGAGTAATTTTTCCAATAAGAATGTCGCCAGGTTTAACTTCAGCTCCAATTCTAATCATACCGTTTTCATCCAAATCTTTGGTAGCTTCTTCAGAAACGTTAGGGATATCATTGGTTAATTCTTCATTACCCAATTTTGTATCACGTACTTCCAAAGAATACTCATCAATATGAATAGAAGTAAAAATATCATCACGAACAACTTTTTCAGAAATTACAATAGCATCCTCAAAGTTATATCCTTTCCATGGCATAAAAGCCACTTTCATATTTCTTCCGATGGCTAATTCTCCATTCTGAGTTGCATAACCTTCACATAAAACCTGACCTTTAGTCACTCTATCACCTTTTCTTACGATTGGTTTCAAGTTAATACAAGTACTTTGATTGGTTTTTTGGAATTTAGTTAAGTTATACGTTACTTCATCTGATTCAAAACTTACCATTCGCATACGATCTGAACGATCATATTTGATAGTAATTAAGTTCGCATCAACATACTCTACAACACCTTCTCCTTCAGCGTTAATTAAAACTCTTGAATCCTTTGCAACTTGACGCTCTAAACCGGTACCAACAATTGGAGCTTCAGGACGTAATAAGGGTACGGCCTGACGCATCATGTTTGAGCCCATCAACGCACGGTTCGCATCATCATGT
>JAUXNR010000848.1 GCA_030682755.1 Flavobacterium sp. | reverse complement strand
TTTAGCGAAGCTAATCCGATTCATCCGCGTTCCAATTCCCATCATCTAATAAACAGATTCACTTCAAAAAGAAAAACATCCCCCTCAAAACATCCTAAATCCGCCAAAATCCGCGTTTAGCGAAGCTAATCCGATTCATCCGCGTTCCAATTCCCATCATCTAATAAACAGATTCATTTCAAAAAGAAAAACATCCCCACACAAAAAAGGATAAGTTGTATCTTGCACACCAAAATAACAACAAAACCCAACCCATGCCTTCCGATTACCTCTACGAAACCAACTTTAACAACCAAGTCTTTCAACCGGAAGCTCTACGCTATAAAGAATTTGAATTGTGCACCTTCAAAAACTGCGACTTCACCCACTGTGACTTCACGGGAGTCATGTTCGTGGAATGCACCTTCCACGATTGCAATTTCAAGGAAACCAAAATCAATTATGTCTCCCTTCGAGACGTCTCCTTCATACAATGTGACTTTACCGCCGTAAACTTCGCCATGACAGACCAAGTCATTTACAGCTTCAACTTCACCGATTGCCTTTTGGATTACGCTCAATTCTACAACCTAAAACTCAAGAAGATGCAGTTCATCAACTGCAGCATGGTAGCCGTAGACTTTATGAACACCGACCTCACCGAAGCCCTATTTGACAACTGCAATTTAAGACGTGCCGTATTTATAGACACCAACCTACAAAAAGCCGATTTCTACAGCAGCCACAATTACACCATCGACCCTGAGAAAAACAAGCTCAAGAAAGCCATTTTCTCTTCTCAAGGTCTTAAAGGCTTATTAGAAAAATACGATTTGGTAATTAAATAAGTACGCCTTATTTCAAGATAATAAATTCCACCCGTCTGTTGATGGAATGCTGTTCTTCTGTACAAGTATCACCACAAGGAATTAACGGCACGCGTTCGCCATACCCTTTTGAACGCATTCTGTTTCTATTTATCCCGTTGGACACCAGATACTCTAACGTTGCAGTAGCCCTGTTTTGCGACAAGCGTAAATTATAAGCATCCGAAGCTCTAGAATCGGTGTGTGCTCCTAATTCCACTTCCATTCTTGGGTATTTCTTCATGATATCTACCAGCACATCCAACGTAGAAGCCGCTTGGGGTTTAATATCCCATTTGTTCAAATCAAAGTATATATTTTCCAACTGAATGTACACCAAACCATCGTCTTTGGTAATGATAATTTCCTCCGCATCATCATACGATTCAATTTCCAATTCAATTGTAAAACGCACTCGCCCATCGTCCAACGTTTCGATATACTCTGTTTTGGAAGCATAAAAATCACGTTCGGCTTCAATTCTGTAACGTTTGTTTGGTTCAGAATTAAAGGTATAATCTGCATTTTCGCCCACAACCAATTGTCCAATCAACTGATCGTTTTCATCGTATAACGATACAATGGTGCCCGGCAATAATGCTTTGGTGTTTTTATCTCGCACTTCCCCTTCAACGGTAAACTTGCGTTCGTTTTCAGTTCTCACAAACGAATACAAATTATCTGCTCCTTTTCTGTTGGAAGCCAAATAACCTATATTGGTTTCTTCGTTTACGATAAATGAAAAATCATCCATGCCGCTGTTGATGGTTTCTCCCAAATTGATGGGCTTTGCAAAAACATCGTTATAGCTTTTTGACATAAAAATATCCAAACCGCCTAATCCCTGATGGCCGTCTGAGGCAAAATACAACGTACCGTCCTGCCCCACAAAAGGAAATTGTTCACGGTATTTTGTGTTAATGGTGCTTCCTAAATTCACGGGTTCTGTATAAGTGCCATCTTCTAAAATGGAAACTTCATAAATATCAAACGACCCAAAACCTCCTGGTCTATCGCTGGAAAAATAGAGTTTTGTTTCATCTGCACTCAAAGCGGGATGCATGGTTGAGAATTGCTCACTTGAAAAAGGCAATTCGGTAACATTAGTCCATTCGTTTTCAATAAAATCAGCCCGATACAGTTTTACATTGGCCACCATTTCACCGTTAACCTCTACCCTCTTTTCATTAGTCCTACTGAAATA
>JAUXNR010000815.1 GCA_030682755.1 Flavobacterium sp. | reverse complement strand
ATTCGTTTCAGAAAAAATAAAGCATTACTTTTGCACTTTTAAAATCATTGACTAATTGGCAAATTGCCTTATTGACACCTTAAATGAATTACCTTTCAGTAGAAAATATATCAAAATCTTTTGGCGAACGTGTACTGTTTGAAAACATATCCTTCGGCATTAACAAAGACCAAAAAATTGCTTTTATTGCCAAAAATGGTTCGGGAAAAACGACCATTATGAACATTATCAATGGTTTTGATGAACCGGATACGGGTCAGGTCGTAGTTCGAAAAAATATTCGAATGGCGTTTTTGTCGCAGAAACCGAATTTGCAGGACGAGTTGACGATTGAGGAAAGCATTTTTGCCAGTGATAACGAAACGCTCAAAGTGATTGAGCAATATGAAAAAGCTCTCGAAAACCCTGAAAATGAGGAAGCGTATCAAAAAGCCTTTGATTTGATGGACCAGCATAATGCGTGGGATTTTGAAACGCAATTCAAACAGATTTTGTTTAAATTGAAATTGGAAGATTTTAAATTAAAGGTAAAAAGTCTTTCGGGTGGACAAAAAAAACGACTTTCGTTGGCGATAATTTTAATTAACCGACCGGATTTATTGATTCTCGATGAACCCACCAACCACCTGGATTTGGAGATGATTGAATGGTTGGAAAGTTATTTTGCTAAAGAAAATATTACGTTGTTTATGGTGACGCACGACCGTTTCTTTTTGGAACGTGTTTGCAATGAAATCATCGAATTGGACAACGGAAAATTATACCAATACAAAGGAAATTACTCGTATTATTTAGAGAAAAAAGAAGAGCGAATTGCTTCAGAAAATGCCAGTATTGACAAAGCTCAGAATCTTTTTGTGAAAGAATTGGCTTGGATGCGTCGCCAACCGAAAGCAAGAACCACGAAATCAAAATCTCGTCAGGATGATTTTTATGCGATTAAGGAAAAAGCCGAAAGTCGCCGAAAAGAAAATGTGGTAGAGTTGGAAATCAATATGGAACGAATGGGAAGCAAGATTATTGAGCTTCACAAGTTGTATAAAAAATTCAAAGACAGAGTGATTCTTGACAATTTTTCGTATGATTTTCAGCGTGGCGAACGCATCGGAATTATCGGAAAAAACGGAACAGGAAAATCGACTTTTTTGAATATTTTGACCAAAACTATTTTGCCTGATGCAGGAAAAGTAGTGATTGGCGAAACGATAAAAGTGGGTTATTATACGCAAAGCGGCATCAACCCAAAACCAGGTCAGAAAGTCATTGATATTATTAAAGAATATGGCGAATATATTCCACTTACGAAAGGGAAAATTATTTCGGCTTCGCAATTGTTGGAACGTTTTCTTTTTGATGCGAAAAAGCAATATGATTTTGTAGAAAAATTGAGTGGTGGCGAATTGAAACGTTTGTATTTATGTACGGTTTTGATCCAAAATCCGAACTTTTTGATTTTGGATGAGCCAACGAATGATTTAGACATTGTAACGTTGAATGTTTTGGAAAGTTTTTTATTAGATTTTCCCGGATGTTTGTTGGTGGTTTCGCACGATCGTTATTTTATGGACAAAATTGTAGATCACTTATTTGTGTTTAGAGGTGAAGGTGAAATTGAAGATTTTCCAGGTAATTATTCCGATTTTAGAGCATACGAAGACAGTGCCGATGTTGCTTTGAAAGAAGAAAACAAAGCCGACAAAAAAGCGTGGAAACAAAATAATCCCGTCGGAAATTTATCGTTTAACGAACAGAAAGAATTTCAAAAAATAGAACGTGAAATCAAAGATTTGGAATTTGAGAAAAAGCAAATCGAACAATTGTTTGCTGATGGAAAAGTAGCGGATGATGCGATTGAAAAAAAGGCAAATGAATTACACGTCATTATTAAGAAATTGGAAGAAAAAGAAGAGCGTTGGTTTGAACTTTCTTCGAAAATTGAATAACTATTTAAACCATATAAGCTATTAAGTTACATTAAGGTTTCTTAATTTTCTTAATATCTTAATGGTTTAGAAAAAAATAAAAATGTTTCATATCATAAAATCCTATTTAAAGTTTTTACTAAATTCCAAAAACCAACACGGAGTTCATTCGCCATTTGTCTATGATTTGGTGACGAATTGCTTTTATGATGAAAAGAATTACTACGAATATGAAAGCATCATTGATTATAAAAAATCTTTGTTAGAAGACAAAACTAAAATTAACGTAACTGATTTTGGGGCAGGTTCACGAGTTTTCAAAACCAATCAACGAGAAGTATCAAAAATTGCAAAAGTTGCAGGTATTTCAACTTACAGAGCAAAACTACTATTTAGATTAATTAATTATTTTCAACCATCAACATTTTTAGAACTTGGAACATCTCTCGGAATTGCCACTTATTCTGCATCAATCGCTTTAAAAAACACAAAAATTATTTCGGTTGAAGGATGTAAGGAAACTTTACTATTCACAAGTAATAAATTTTTAAAATCTTTTAATTTAGAACAGTTAGAAAATATAAATTTTATTAATTCTGAATTTGAAATATTTCTCCATGATTTTGATAAATCATCTTTCTCGGATACCGACTGGAATATGATTTATTTTGATGGAAATCACTCGAAAGAAGCAACATTAAACTACTTTGAACATTTATTACCAACCATTTCAAACAATTCGGTTTGGATTTTTGATGACATTCATTGGTCAAAAGATATGGAAGAAGCGTGGGAAATCAT
>JAUXNR010000809.1 GCA_030682755.1 Flavobacterium sp. | reverse complement strand
TCGTAAGGATTTAGAATACCAAAATAATTCGAAATCTTCAAACTGAGATTCGAATGTTGCTTTTATTTGAGAAAAGGTAAGTGCCTTTTCATTTCGAACTGAGATTTTATCAAAAAGATCTTCTAACCACAAACCTTTTTCTTTTTCCAAGGAAATTTCAATGGTTTCTGTTTTGGAATGAAAAGTCAATTTCATCATTTCCCAAGATTGTCCCTTTTTGGATTTGGTAAATAGTTCAGTCGATGGCTTACCTCCTATCCAAACAATTTTTGAAGTCGGTTTTGCATTGAAAGTATCTTCTTTTTCCAAACAGGAAATAATGTAATCCGGTGCAATTTTTGTTTTTGGGATTTTAAAATCAAACCAATCTTGCAAGTCATAGTCAAAACAAATGCCGTGCATATAATTAAAAAGTGATTTCTTTAATCCGAAGCTGAATTTATCGTGATTGATTCCGGTTTTATCTGTAAACTGAATATCGTTGTTGGCAAAAGTAATGTCGTTTTGTTGCGGAATTACCCCAAATTCTTCGGGAAACATGCCAACCGGACTGTGAGCCGTCATGGCAAATTGATGCCAAAAACCGGATTGTAAAATCCCCAATTCAAACAATTGTCTTACCATTTCAAGACTATCAATCGTTTCCTGAACGGTTTGTGTAGGATATCCATACATCAAATACGCATGCACCATGATACCGGATTCTGTAAAATTTCGGGTTACTTGAGCCACTTGTTCCACCGTTACTCCTTTTTTGATGAGTTCTAATAATCGATCGGATGCCACTTCCAATCCGCCGGAAACGGCAATACAACCGGAAGCTTTTAACAAATGACACAAATCGGCTGTAAAACTTTTTTCAAAACGAATGTTTGTCCACCAACTTACGGTTAATTTTCTTCGCAATATTTCCAAGGCTACTTCTCTCATCAAAGCCGGAGGAGCTGCTTCGTCTACAAAATGGAATCCGTTTTCTCCGGTTTGAGCGATGAGTTCTTCCATTCGGTCTACCAATAATTTGGCCGCAATGGGTTCATATAATTTAATATAATCAAGTGAAATATCGCAAAACGTACATTTTCCCCAATAGCAACCGTGAGCCATGGTAAGTTTGTTCCAACGACCATCGCTCCACAAACTGTGCATTGGATTGGCAATTTCGATAACGGAAATATAGTTTTCCAATTGCAAATCGGAATAATCGGGTGTTCCTACTTCTGATTGTTTGTAGTCGGGTTGGGTGGAGTTGTTTTTGTAAACGACTTGATTGTTTTCGATGAGAAAAGTACGTTTAAATAGGACTTCGACAGGCTCAGTCTGACAAACGGAACGATGCAAAAGTTCAATCGGTAATTCGCCATCATCCAACGTAATAAAATCGAAAAATTCAAAAACACGTTTGTCTCTTAAATCACGTAATTCGGTGTTTGGGAAACCGCCACCCATTGCTGTTTTAATTTCAGGAAAATTGGTTTTAATAAATTGAGCACATCGAAAAGCACTGTATAAATTACCGGGAAAAGGCACTGATAGACATACCAATTTGGGTTGAATTTCAGTCAGCTTTTGATTTAGAAT
>JAUXNR010000342.1 GCA_030682755.1 Flavobacterium sp. | reverse complement strand
TTTTTGAAGATCAAATTGTACAGCAAATTCATTAATCAGGCTTTTTATGTGATTTTTGTTTTAGACTTTTTGTTGTTGCTTTCTTTGATTGTTCATCCTGCCGCTTTGCAGTATTCGTATCCTTTGGCCAATATTTTAGGTTTAATGTTGTTGATGTTGATTATAGCTTCTATTGTTGTCATCTATTTTAAAACCGGCGCAATTGATCGTTTTTTTGCTATTGGTATTTTCTTTTTAATTGCCGGATTTGTTGTTTTTATATTGAAAAATTTCAGTGTATTGCCGGTTACTTTTTGGACGGAAAACGGTTCAAAATTAGGAACCGGAATGGAAGTCATCTTTCTTTCACTATCAATGGCCAATTTGATCAGAAAGTTGCGAAACGAACGCGAAGCCATGCAAAGTTTAGCCTTGCAAAAGTCTGAAGAAATGAACGAAATGAAAACGTATTTTCTGTCTAATATCAGTCATGAGTTGCGAACTCCTTTAAATGCTATTTTGAATTTATCTAAAGAAATTTCAAAAGATACGAAAGATGATTCGATACAGAAAAACAGTTTGTTGATTAAAGACTCGTCTTATAATTTGTTGAGTTCTGTGAATGATATTTTGGATTTTTCTAAAATTGAAAAAGGCGAAATAAAATTAGATGAAGCCCTCTTTTTGTTGCGTCCGCTTTTTGAGCATTTGGCTAAGAATATGGCTAACAGGGCAGAAAGTCAAGAGTTGCGTTTTAGTTTTTCTATTGCTGACAATGTTCCGCAACAGGTTTTGGGGGATAAGGTTCGTTTGACACAAATTTTATACAATATTATCAGTAATGCTTTAAAATTTACTGCTGAAGGTTCTGTGGCTGTTTCCATCACTTCAAAACCCAAAAAAGACGATTTCTTTGATTTAATTATTTCTGTAAAAGATACCGGAGTTGGTATTTCAAAAGAGAAACTGAATGCTGTATTTGATTCGTTCTCACAGGAAAATACTACCAACAAGAGAAAATACGGTGGATTGGGATTGGGTTTGTTTATTGTAAAACATTTAGCCGATTTACACCAAGGTTCTGTGGACTTGAAAAGTGAAGTGAATCAAGGAACCACCTGTACCGTAACTTTACAAATGAAAGCAGTTGCCTTGGATGAGCCTACACTTTCAGCTCCTGCAACCACCGATTATGACTTAAAAGGCAAACGTATTTTGGTGGCTGAAGACAATGCGATGAACCAAATGGTGCTCAAAATGATTACTAAAAAGTGGTTGAATACTGAGGTGATTTTTACCGCCAATGGTCAAGAATGCCTTGAAGCGTTGTCACAAAGTCATTTTGATATTGTTTTAATGGATTTGCAAATGCCCGTTATGGATGGTTATGAAGCCACTATCGCCATCAGGAATGGCGAAGCCGGCAATCACAACAAAGCAATACCAATCATTGCGGTAACGGCAGACATCATGGAAACTACTAAAGTTCGTGTTGTTGAAATTGGCATGAATAACTATATTTCAAAACCTTTGGATAAAGAGTTGTTGTTTAAAATGATTGAAGAAGCACTTTTTTAAAACTTGGGGCACTTTTTATAACGTTATATTTTTGCTAAGATTTGTTTAGCATTACTAATCCGTTATCATAATTCTTATATTTGCACTCATATAGTCTCTAACAATCCTATGATATTTACCCTAATTCTGTGTTTTGCAGTAGCTATTCTTTTGATTTTTTTTGGTAAAAAATTAAAGGGTAGTTTTTCTTTTGTACTCACACTACTACCGTTATCATTATTTGCTTTTTTTGCCAGTCAAATTGGAGCTGTTTCGCGTGGTGAAATTCCTGTTCAATATATTGAATGGGTACCAAGTTTGGGCGTAAACCTTAGTTTTAGATTGGA
The DNA here is from genome assembly GCA_030682755.1 of Flavobacterium sp. Lineage (GTDB taxonomy): Bacteria > Bacteroidota > Bacteroidia > Flavobacteriales > Flavobacteriaceae > Flavobacterium. Next base: position 15 of record JAUXNR010000342.1, on the reverse strand, counting down.
TGGATTAGCATTGTT
>JAUXNR010000802.1 GCA_030682755.1 Flavobacterium sp. | reverse complement strand
TATTTCTGTTTTTAATTTAGAGCGTATGAATAATACAAGATTAGAGCATCTAAAATTATTAAATGGTTTGTTAACTTGGAGAAAGGTTAATCCATTAGATAATGTGGAAGTTCAATTCGCAATGAATTTTTTTCAGCTTTCCCGACAAGAAGTTCTTGATTTAATTACTGATGCGAATGATTTTTTTAATAATGCAGCGAAAGATACAGCGAAATTTGCTTTGTGTGTTCGTTGTAAATTCCCTCATTTGCCAACAATCTAGCAAAGTCACCTATTATAATAACATCGAGCAAAATAACCTCCCTGCAGAAGTTAATCCATTCGAATTTTTGAAACTCAAAATGGTTTCAAATTCCTTATTTATTTCAAAAATTCTAGTAGCGATGTATCTTTTTTCATCACTAGAACATTCCTTCAAAAATTCAAGTTTTTTATATAACCCCAACACCGCACCAAACACAAACAACCCATGTAATACACCTCGAACAGGTCTCTGTTCTTCTCTCCAAGGAGAATAATAAGTTTCATTAGTGTTTGGAACAATTAAATCAATATGTTTTTCTATTAAGGTTAATTTTAAATGCATTGCTTCATGTAAAATTGACTCTGCTACTCTTATATTAGAATTTATAGAATCATCCTTACAAAGTGATACAAAAATTGTAAATGGTATTTCGGGATGGCTATAACTGGTGTCTATTTCCTCATCAACTTGCCGCAAAATTTGAATCCGTTTTACCAAGAAGGAGATACAATGTTTTACTTCAGGAACTAGGTTTAGAATATCCAGAGCTGCTTGTAATTTTTGAGTTTGTCCATTACTATTGTTATCCAGCTCAGGTTCTAATCCATGTTCTTCATAAAATTCCTGTAAATTTTCGAAAGATGGATATTCTAAATAAATAGAATTATCTATACTGTCTCCTGAAATTAAAACAGATTTTTTTTCAATTTCAATGCTCTTTTTTAAAAAACTTTTTGCTGTACTATAATTGTCAGGAGTAATGCCATATTTTAATTGCTCCTTCCATTCATTTTGAACTAACATTTTTGTTAGCTCAGTTTCCCACAATGGAAAGGGATTATCTAAAAAGAAGGCAATTTTGTCATGTAGTGACATTTATTTAACTGTTTTGAAGGTGTAAACTAACGTATAGCGACAAAAATCATATACTGTAGAAACAGCATGATATGATTTTGGAGAAATCTCAAAACCAAAACCAGTATTGTTCAAAGGCAAAATTATTTTTGAAACATCATCTGCATTAGTCGAATTAAACAGCATAAGATAACCTCCGTTATTTTCTTGCCAATTAGAATTTATCTGAATCAAAAAGCGATGTGTTTCCTGTTCGCCAATAAAATCATTATGAACTCCCATTTTATAGCCGTCAACTAATTTATGTGCAGTAACGCCTACAAGTTCAAGCGAGGACGAATTATAAACTTTTTTAAATTCATTTTCAATTGCAATTATAAAACTTCTATCTAGTAAGCATTCTAAAGGAACCGGAATATCTGTGTCAAATAAACTAAACTCATATTGAGTGTAAAAATCAGTTTCAGTATAACCCCATTTATCAGTTTCTTCAAACCATTTGAATAATTCTTTATCTAGTCCACCATTTAATGCTGAAACTGATGAAAAATGACGGAATGGACTATCGTCTATAGAAATATTTGAAAAATTTAGTATTGTTTCGTTAGACATAATTTAAATCAAATTTTGATAAGGTTTCTTTCATTTGCTCTATAAGATATAATTG
>JAUXNR010000788.1 GCA_030682755.1 Flavobacterium sp. | reverse complement strand
GTAGTTTTTTTACAAACTACTGCTTTTTTAGTTTAATTCACCATTTTTTTATTGTTATGCCTTTCAAAAATCTCCCCTCATTTTTGTCCATTACTCCTACAATTCAAATTTCATGTTTTTTTTATCATTTATTAAACTTCTTGTAACTAATCAGTATCAAAATTAGTGATTTAAATTTTCATGCCAAACGATGTATTGAAAAAAAAATGGATTCATGCCACATTGTCGTTAAAAATATTTGGTAGATACTTTTTTCTATAGTAATTTCATGCCGTGAATTTAGAATATCTAATAAGACGCCTCGATGAATTGGAGAAAAGAGTAGTGTTTCTTGAAAAAGAAAATGCTATGCTGAGAGAACGTTTGTCAAAATACGAGAATCCAAAAAACAGTAGGAATAGTTCCATCCCACCATCCAAAGATGAAAACCGACCCAAGACAAATCAAAGCTTGCGTAAATCAACGGGTAAAAATGTTGGAGGTCAAAAAGGGAGAGAGGGAAAAACATTAGAAATGATAAGTTTCCCTGATGTTATGATTGAGTTGCATCCCGACTATTGCAATAATTGTGGTACATCTTTGATAGGGTCTAAATCTACAAAAGAACAAACACGTCAAATTATAGACACTCCAGTCATTAAAGCCACTGTTACAGAATATCAAGTGTATAGCAAAACATGCAGTTGTGGTTGTAAAACAATGTCTAGCTTTCCGCAAGGTGTTAATGCCCCTGTAAGTTATGGAGAAAATATAGAAGCATTGGTTGCGTACTTTCACGCTCGTCAGTATTTGCCTTTTGCTAGAATGAAAGAACTATTGAATGATGCTTTTGGAGTGCAAATTAGTGAAGGAGGAATCCATTGTTTACTCAATAGATTTGCACAAAAAACAACACCCATATATCAGATGATAAAACAATGTGTGCAAGAAAGCAGGGTAATAGGAACAGATGAAACGGGAGTAAAAGTAAATGGAGATAAACATTGGTTATGGACTTGGCAAACTCAAGACTTTACTTTTATAGCACATTCAGATAATAGAGGAAGTGCAACTATTAATAGAGAATTTCCTCAAGGCTTTCCTCAAGCTACATTAGTGCATGATGGATGGAGAGCCCAGCTCAAAACAGTTTCAAAAAATCATCAATCTTGTTTGGCACATTTACAACGCTCCTTAAACTATTTAAATGAGTGTTATGCAGACAATAAATGGGGGCAAAAGTTTAAAAAACTACTTCACGATTCATTAGAACTTCACCAAACATTAGATTTCAATAGCGAAAAATATCTCTCAGAAAGACAAGCTATAATTCAAAACCTTGACTATCTAGTGGATAATCCTCCCGACAAAAAACACAAAAAACTGTATACTTTTTTCAAACGAATGTGCAAGGAAAAAGAGCATCTTTTTACTTTTCTTTTTGTACCCAAAGTGCCGCCAGACAACAATGCATCAGAGCGAGCTATCAGAAATGTGAAAGTGAAACAGAAAATATCTGGACAGTTTAAAACAAGCCAAACAGCACAAAATTTTGCCCAAATACGTTCTGTTATTGATACTGCTATAAAAAAAGGTGTGAATGTTTTGGAAACACTATCTATTATTGCTAAAGGACAATTTGAATTAGCTTACTGATTAGTTACAAGAATGTTTCTAATAATCTTAAAAATAAAATAGGCATTGATTCATTAAAAAAATCAAGAGAGGTTGGCTCGGATGAATCGAGTATTATTTTTGCTGTTCCAATCTCTATTGTAATGCTTTCAAGTTCTTTTTTTATTTTAGAATATTATGTCGCCTCAATGTCTTTATTTTTAATATCACTATATTTATACTTCGCATTAGTTTATATTTTAAAAATATATTCAGTAAAGAAGTAACAAGCTAATAATTAACATAATAACAAAACTTAAACCTAAGATTATGACTTGAATTTAAAAATCCCTCTCACTTTAAAAGCAAGAGGGCGAGATTATTTAGAAACCTTACCAATAAAATAACCTACAATAAAGCCTAACTTTAGCAAATTAAAAATTAGTAACGTTTCTTCTTGCTTAATTCTCAAATC
>JAUXNR010000785.1 GCA_030682755.1 Flavobacterium sp. | reverse complement strand
AACCACGGTTCCAAACTCAAAAACCGCTTTCGATTATCATCCTATAAACTGATGAATCATCTGCTAAAAACGAATGATATCAGCAGAAACAGAAAAGATTTTGTAACAGTCGCAAGTCAAATTCGAGCCAATATTCACATCGTTTCGGTTGATACCGATTACTTTTTTATTGCCGAAGAAAATCGTGAAACCTATCAAAACTTAAAAAAAGTAAAAGAAAATGTTTTCTACCACGAAATAAAATCCATCCACGGTCACGATGCTTTTTTAATCGAATTCAATCAATTAGCCACTTTTTTAGCACCTATTTTCAACACTCAAAACACGCATAAATATGTCAACGCTTAGAATAAATGTCATCCTCTTCGGAATCGGAAACGTCGGAAGTACACTCATCAATCAAGTTTTAGAAAGTCAGCAATTTTTTCTCGAAAAAAGAAACATTGATTTGCGATTTCCCATTATCACCAATTCAACTGTCGCTTTTTTCGAAAAAGACGGTATTAAAAATCAATGGGAAACCAATTTTCAACAAGCCGCTTTTCCTTATTCCATCGAAGATATTATCGATTATGTGCAAACCAACAACCTCGAAAATCTCATCGCCGTCGATGCCACTGCCAGCGAGGATTTAATCAAATTCTACATTCCGCTCATTCAAAACGGATTCAGCATCGTCGCCGCCAATAAAAAAGCGAATACATTGCACAATGATTTTTACAAAGAATTACGTCGAAATCTGCTAAAATTTGACCAATCTTTTTTATACGAAACCAATGTCGGTGCCGGTTTACCCGTCGTTCAAACCATCAACGAATTGTATCTTTCCGGCGAAAAAATCACCAAAATAAGAGGCGTTTTTTCCGGTTCATTAAGCTTTATTTTCAACCGATTTGGAAACGAAAACACCACTTTTTCAACCATTTTAAAAGAAGCCGAAAAATCCGGCTACACCGAACCCGATTCCAGAGAAGATCTTTCCGGAAACGATGTCGCCCGAAAATTACTCATCCTCGCCAGAGAAATCGGCATTCAAAAAGAGTTTTCAGACGTGCAAATTTCGTCACTTTTATTGCCCGATTTAAACGAAGAAAACACCAAAGCCGAGTATGCTTCCAACAAACAATTACTCGATAAACCCTACGAAATCGCCAAAATCACCCAAGCCGAAAACCACGTACTTCGCTATGTGGGCGAACTCGATGTAACCAACCAAAAACTTGAAGTCAAACTCATTTCCTCACCCAAAAATTCAGCACTCGGACAACTCAAAGGAGCCGATAATCTCATCGAAATTTACACAAAATCCTATGGCGAAATCCCAATCGTCATTCAAGGTGCCGGTGCCGGAAAACAAGTCACAGCCAGAGGAGTTTTAAACGATATTCTCAAAATTGCCGAAAAAATCAAGTTAAAAGAATCTATTTTTAATTAATTTTAGCCAATTAAATAATTGCCAAATTCATTATTTATAGAATATTTTTCTCTCAAACAACAAATTTTAATAAAAAACAGAAAAATATTCTATATTCTCAAATTACTCAGTATATTTGCCCCGTTCATACACATACTGATCGTTATCACGAAAGCCGGAGGGACTAGACCCT
>JAUXNR010000333.1 GCA_030682755.1 Flavobacterium sp. | reverse complement strand
CCAGAAAGTGTTTGTATTCTTCATTAACCTCATGATGATCCGGAAGCAAATTGGCTTCGGTGTAAGTAAAACGCATATTTTTCCACTGTATCGCCATGAATACAGTAAAAAGCACAATTAATGAAAGAATTACGATTCTGTTTCGTAGAATAATTCTGGCGATTGCTTCCCAAAAACCAACGCTAAACCATTTAGCCATACCAAATTTTTAATGGATGCAAAGGTAATCATTTATGCTGCAAAATATAAATTCAGAAAGTATAATTATGGTATTTGAGGTCTATTCCAAATCTAATTTTATCTTTGTTTGATAGAAAATCGTGAAAATATGAATTGGATTATTTTAGTCATAGCCGGACTTTTTGAAGTTGGATTTGCTTTTTGTTTAGGAAAAGCAAAAGAAACAACAGGCTCAACGGCTCTTTTTTGGATGATTGGTTTTTTTATAAGTCTGGCAATCAGTATGTTTTTGTTGTATAAAGCCGTTCAGACTTTACCGATTGGAACAGCTTATGCGGTTTGGACAGGCATTGGTGCCGTTGGAACAGTTTTGGTTGGAATACTTGTTTTTAAGGAACCCGCAGAATTTTGGCGATTATTTTTTATCACTACACTAATTGCTTCTATTGTCGGATTAAAATTAGTTACCAATTAACGCTCATTAAAGTCCTAAATCAAGAGAAAAAGTTATTTTTAAAGCAATATTATCCTCTAATCTACTCAATTGATTTGGCCCGTATCGATAAAATCCTGCTAAACCAAGACCTTTAAAAATTTGATTGAGTTCTAAACCTGATTCAAAATAGCCTTCATTAAGTGTTTTATAAGTAAGGCCAATGTGTTGTTCCGGTTTTTCCATTTCACCCCAAGCCATTCGGGTAACCAAAACCATAGTAGGTTTTACTTTTTTGAAAAATTCAACACGCTTAAAACTATGTTTAAAATGAAGCATTACAAACCGATTTGAAAAAAACTCATTGAAATACATGGTTTCAAAACTGTTTTTTCCGTCAACAGTTACTCGTTGTAACAACCTATCGCGATATAAGTTGTTGGGTTGGTTGTT
>JAUXNR010000780.1 GCA_030682755.1 Flavobacterium sp. | reverse complement strand
CATTTGATTTTGATAGATATGACTCAGGAATTCTAAACTATTATTTAGAATGTTATGCAGCCAACAAAGATCCTTTTTTACACAAAGCCCATCTCATCCCTGAAATTGATATAAACGAGTTAGTGGAACAAAATCCTTATTTGTTGACTCTTGAACAACAACGTCATGTCATAAAAGAAATTTACCAGAATGACTACCATAAATTTCAAGATTACAAACTCGCTCTTTGTGAATTATCAATTGATTTAGATGCCAAAGGGAAATTTGTGGTGGCCTACCGTGAACTAACCTATAATCCCGTTAAGCGAACCCTTCACATAAGCAAAGACACGCACTTTAACCCTAATTTTTTCATTAATGATGTAAAGTATTCATTGTCCTATTATACCGATTGGAGCAGTGCAGATTTCGAAGAACACTATTCGAATGACCCCTTAGGCACTATAGAAATACTGAAAGCAAATTTTAAATCGGGAGAATTGCCAAACACAAGACCGGAAGTGGTGATTTTAGGCTATTCAAAAATTGATATTGCTCCGATTTATGATGGAATAGATTTGGAACATAAAAACAATGAAATGCAAATTCCTCTAAAAGCTTTCTTTAAAAATACGTCCTTATTAGATAGAAAAAACAGAAAAGAACCACATATCGTTCTCTATGACAAAAATGTAAATATAGACCAACTTCGTACCATTTATAATGCGTTAAAATACCCAATTACCTATGTGCAAGGACCGCCCGGAACCGGTAAAACACAAACCATTTTAAATATCGTTGTCAACTGTTTGACCAATAATAAAACGCTGCTGATTACTTCAAATAACAACATTCCGATTGATGGAATTAAAGACAAATTGAGTTTAGGAAAATATAGAGATAAAGAAATCTTGTTTCCATTTATTCGACTGGGAAATAAGCAATGTACCCTCGAAGCATTGAAAACCATTAAAAGATTATATGCATTTGAAACCCTCGATGTTCCAAAAGAAACCCTACTACTTAATTTAAAAGAAAAGTCAAAAGAGAACAACAAACTGTTACTGGATAAATTAAAAAATTATGAACTGCGAACAGACCTACTGCAAAATCTTGAGTTTGTAAACGGATTGCTGGCAAAAGGAAGTTATTGGCTACTGGAACAGGAAAAAGAAAAACTGATCAATAGTATCAATGCTATTCCTCAAACCACCGATGATGATGTAAAAGGTCTTTTTGAAATCATTGAAGGAAATCACAAGCTCCTTCAGTTCTTTTACTACGAATCGTTAAAACACGTCAAAAGATTAAAAAGCAAAGAGTTTATTGAATTGATTGAAATACTCCATATAGCCGAAGAAAATGAGCAAGTTAAAGAGTTTAATACTTGGATTAGCAACGACAAAAACCTGGAAAACTTCACCAAAGTATTTCCCATCATATTGACAACCAATATTTCAAGTCGTAGGTTAGGGCAAAAATTTAAATTTGATTTATTGACCATTGACGAAGCAGGTCAGTGTGATATCCCAACGAGCTTAATCCCCATTTCAAAATGCAGGAACATGGTTTTAATAGGGGATACCAATCAACTTAAACCCATCATCATTTTTGAAGAAAGTAAGAACGAAAAATTGATGAAACAATTTAACATTAGTAAGGAATATGATTATTTCAACAACTCCATACTATCCGTTTATAAAAGCATCGATGCAATTTCAAGAGAAATTTTATTGCGTTACCATTACCGCTGTGGTAAAGTAATCATTGATTATTCCAACCATCGTTTTTATGAACAACGATTGAATCTTTCAGCTGTCAAAACAAATGGTACCGTAAAATTATTAGAAGTAACCAATGCCAATCAAAAGAACAAAAATGCACAAATAGAAGAGGCGTCAACTATAGTAGAGTATATAAAACAAAATAACTTATCGGATGTTTTTATTCTGACACCCTTCCGAAATCAGGAAGAGGTCATCAACCATTATCTAACAGAAGCAAAACAAATAGGAGCAATAGACACTTCCGTAAGTTGCGGTACCATACACAAAGTACAGGGACAAGAAAATAAAACCATTATCATCTCCACTGCAATTTCCACTAAAACAACCCGTAGAACTTACGATTGGATTAAAAACAACAGTCAACTAATCACTGTGGGTGTTACCAGAGCAAAAGAAAATTTAATTGTAGTAACCGATTTAAAAGCAATAGATACCTTGTCCCGTAAAGACGATGATTTATATGCCTTGATTGAGTACGCTGCCAAAAACGGCACTACAAACGTCATACCAAGTGTAGTGAACAAACTAACGATTGGTTTTTCTAACAATTCTAAGTTTGAAGATGAATTTTATAAAACCATGCAACACTATTGTTCACTAAAAGACACCAAATTTAAACGGAATGTAAAAATAGTTGATTTGTTTCCTGAAGAAGCCAACAATCATTTGGTAAATAAAAAAGAGTTGGATGGTGTGCTTTTTCAAAATAACAGTCCCAAAGTGGTTTTTGAATTAAACGGACAAGAACATTATAAAATTAAAAAAACAATCCAGTCGGATACCGTTAAAATGAATTTACTTAAGAGCAAGAATATTCATTTAGTACTTATTCCCAATCACTATGTGAAGCATTATGAATTTATACGGGAATTAATAAATAAATTCAATGGAGATGTGTATCAAAAAACGTTGTTTGACGGGTATGAAGATTTTACTAAATTTTAGTAAGTTAAAATATTGTTCAACTGAAAAATAGTCTTTGATTTTAATAATGATTAATACTTGATTTATTCACATAACCAATAGGCAACACCACCATGATGTGAGCATGCACCTCTTCCAGTTGCATTTGAAATTGTTCCATCATTACAAACTGCACCTATTCGAACACAATTATATTGAATGTCATATTCTAGGTAGTTATTTTCATTATAATCCTCATAATCTTCTTCAATTTTATATAGATATTTTTCAGCTTCATTGCTATCATTATGATAGTAATTATAGTTATTTTTATCAATGTCGTTTGATTCGTTGTAAGTACCATTTAATATTGGGCCTATCTGTAAATCATTAGGTTTATTGGAAACTTCTTTATTGTCTTTAACTTTATTTTCATTTTTTATACCGGTATCATAACCATCTGGAACAAAAATATTGAAAAGAATCAATGATAAAATGATAAATAGACAGCCAACGCGTGATTTTTTTAAGATTAGAATGAGTACTCCTAAAAATAGAATTATATAAAATATTGTTGATAAAGTAGCTACCATTTAATTAACTTTATTTTCATATAAATTTAGTAAAAAATGAGTAATTCGATTATTCCTAAACTTTATTCTTTTTAAAAATTCTCTGCTTGCTCAAAAATCTCAACATATACTTCGTATTGCTCAACGGGTAAATAACCAAACTCGTCGAGCAAGAGAATGAGACCAACTTTTAATGCAGTTTTATGTCGTCACGTGTGTTTGAGTCAGGGAATTTGGCTTGTCCGTCGACCAAGTCTTGTCCGTCGAAGTCAGAGAAATTCTCCGAGTTGCATGCTAATTTTGAGACTTAGGGTAGCATGGAAGATAATTTGTTTCGAAGTCTTGAGACTTCCGAGAATCTAGGGTTGGTTCTATATTAAAATAACGTTTAACATTTCTTTCTGATGCTCTTTAATCTCTTTTAAAGTCCACTCTTTATATTCCATCATAATTTTCTGCTTGATGCTTTCATGAGAGTTGGTTTCCAAGAAATATGTTCTTTTCCCTTCTGGGGGTAAATTCCAGAGTCGAGAATTTGTTTTACTACTTATTAGGCAAAGATTACCAAATATATCAACATCAGATTGCTCTAAAACAGTTAGTCCTTCTAAAGGATGTCGAGGGTAATAATGTTCAACAGAGCTTCGGAAGGAAAATTTAAAACTGTCGTATTTTGACTTATCTTTTTTCCATAATAAATAATCTAAATAATTGAATACAAAGTTTTCAACTGAAGTTCCTTTATTTAATTTTTCAAGGTCAATATCATTATTCTTAGGAAGACTTTGGTTCTTATAAATGATATTATAATAATCATTAGGAATATCAGCAATAAAACGATCAAACAGAAATGCTTTTGCTAGATTTTCTAAGTAAACAATATAATTTTGAGTATTAATGTTTTCATTTTCAAAAACAAATTTTAATGCTGCATTTAGCCAATGTTTATAAACTAATGTTGGGGTTGAGACATGAAACATTGCCAATAGCATTAGTACTGTTTTGTTTTCGTCTTCATTCTCGTTTGTTTCATCAATGCTAAAAGAATTTACATAACTTACTTTATTGTCTTTATACCATTTTAATCTCTTTAAGCTCCAATTGTCCGCACCATTTAAAAACTCTCTTTTAATAATATACTTATCAAATAAAAACTTTGCCTTTAATAGATTAAAAGCGAATGTTTTTACGAATTTCACTTTATCTGTTTTACTATCCAAGACCGTCTTAAATATGCTTAATAAACGTTTGTCATCCAAAGCTACATCTTCTCGTTCCTTAAGCCTTAAAACATGCAATAAAAAGTTTGAGAAATTAATAACCGAATTAAACCGATCTGGATTTTCATTGTCTGTTACCGACACTATATTTGTAGCACGTTTGTTCTGAATAATATCAATAATTGTTAATGAACTGTTTGTTGTATTTGTGTTTACTCTATTCTTACCTAAAATGTCTGAGAGTTCTTCAAATGATTTGACAGTTATGTGGTTCCAATCATTTTCTTTAAAGACCAAATTTCTTTCTTCTACTTTAAAGCCATATTGCACATATTTTTCCATATTAGCACAAGCTTCCCAAATTAGATTAAAGACATAAGTATCGGATTCATTTTCAGCTAAAAACTCCAAACATTTTGCTTTGAGAACTTCATGTTTTTCCAACTGTTCACCACGGCTGTTCATTATTTCGAAATAATGATTCAAATCAGTATCTTTAGGAACAGGTACTCTTAGAATCATTACTTTTTCAAAAAGATAATTGCAGAAATCAGTGAAATTTTGTTGATTCTCTTTAAGAATTCTTTGTGTAATTTTTAAGCAATCATCATATGCTTGTTTAATTTCAGCATTAAAATGATTTTTATGTTTAATGTCATTTGTAAAAACATCTTTAAGCGTTTCTGTTGATTTTATTCTACTATCAAAAGCTAAGTTTAAAGTGAACCATGAAATATCATTACTAAAGGCCAAAATGCTTTGATTATTTTTTAATGCACTTAATAAAATTGTTAATGTTGTTAATCTTTGTTGACCATCTATTGTCTCAAAAACAATTTCATCATTTATATTCTTCTTTTCGTAAACCACCAATGTTCCCAAATAGTATGGTGTGTTTGGTCTTTCTAAAGAATAATCGACAATATCCTGAATTAACTGAGTAATTTCTTTTTCTCCCCACGCATAATTTCTTTGATAAATAGGAATACTATATTTATTATTGTTGCTTAGTAACTCCTTTATTTTTAGGGGTTTTAAATTATCTGACATAATGTAGGGTATTAAATAATTCAAATATGGCTTCTGTTTTAGTTGAGTTGTTTTTATCAATTGGATTAATTGAAAAATTCATAACCTCACTAGGGTGCAATGCTTCATTAATCGTTTTGAAGATGTTATTTTGTAAAGCATGATTGTCCATTGATGCAATTTGAACAGCTTGTAGTTGAAGTCTTAAACTGTATGCCCAAATAAATATTTTTTCAAATACAAGTTCTATGTTTTTCTCTTCAAACTTGTCGAGGTAATGAATCATAGCACAGTCAAACAATGTTCTTACATAACCATCTCCAGTTCTATTTTTACCTTCATAAGTGGAAAGTGTTTTTATTATTCTTTTGTAACCAGTATTTTGTTCTAAAATAGTATCCTCAATTATTTTATCACTACTGTTTATTTTATTTAAATTGATTTTATCAATCATGTGTTTATAATGGGCAATCATTTCAAAAAAGCGTTTTCCATTGATAATTACTTGATCAATTTGGAACGGAAAATGGGCTTGTTGTAAATCAATGTTTCTTTGGTAGTCGTCGTTGTATTTTTCTGTAAAATGATGACCAATACGATACAATTGCATATAAGGGTACTTGTCCTTATTATCAAAACTTATCCCTTTGAAAACATCTACTTCATTTTTTGTAAAATACCTTGCAGAGTATCCTTTTGACCAATTTCTAATTCTAAACAAATAATTTTCAAATAGTGTTGCTAATTCTTTTCCGTCTAATGATTCCCAATGGGTAACACTTTTTATTTTTTCAGCTTCTGATTCATTTTTCATTTCTCTTAGATGAAACGCTTTTAATAAATCGTGTGGTTCTAAATCTTTTCCTCTTGCATTTTGAGAATCAAAAAATTGAAATGCTTCCGAAATATCATTTAAGACTATTTGTACCAATTCACATTTTTCAAAAAAGAATTCAATCAGTTTTTTATCAAAAGCTCGTACTCTTCTAACAATTTCGTTGTAATTGTTTTGTATATTATATAAAGTAATTTCATTTTGAAATTCCACATTACTTAATAATCCTAAAGAATTGAAGTCAATAGATTTGTATTCCTCATGTTTCAAAATAATATCTCTACAATTTTGATTGATGGCAAAAGCGATTAAACTTAAGGTTATAGAACGTTGTTGACCATCTACAATATTTTGTATTTCCAAACCATTTTTGTCTTCTTGATGAACAACTAATGTACCGAATCTATATGCTGATTTTTCTTGATGAATTATTATATCATCAATTAACTGATTCACATTTTTAATTGTCCATTTATAGGGTCTTTGATAGGAGGGAATTGTTAAATTTCTTTTTAATAAAAGATCTTTTACCTTAATGATTTTAGGTTCTATTTTTTTGAAATCCATTCTTTTGAATGCTTTAATTGTTTTACTTTTCTTTTTTCCCAATCAAAGGGTTTAAATAATCTGTTAATGCAGCTTCTATATCATAAGTTAAAATGGGATTGTCAATTTTGATATAATAGAAATTAAGTTTTAATTCTTTTGGCACCCAAAATCTTAAATTCAAAGCATATGTTGAACTACTTCCAAAACCAATATGTTCTTTTATTCGTTTATGAATGTTTTCTTTGATACTACCAACATATAATATATTACTATCATTATCATCAAGTGAGTTTGGGCATTTTGGCAAAGCTCTTTTTAGGTTTATATTTTCAACAGACTTGAATTCTTTAATATTTTCCAATAGTGAACTTTTATTTAGAACGTCTACCAATTCAAAAAAGTAGATATAGGCATCTTTGCTTTCTTCTAAAAAACCAAGTTGCGGTATTCCAATTTTTAATCCTTTTTTCCTGGGGTTGTATTTGCCTACTTCAATAACATCTGCCATAGAAAAATTTATTGGCCCTATAATTTTTAGATATTTTTTTGCTTCTTCTAAAAGCAACTGACGTTTGCTAAGTTCACTTTTTCTGTTTTCTATTATTTGTGTAAAACTAATCTCCATTTAGAATCAGATATTTAATTAAAAATTATCAATAAATTCTATATCAATATCATTATGATCTTCTGGAAAATTATTTTTCTCAATTAAAATTCCAAGTCCATTTGGAGCAGTGAATAGTTTTCTTTGATGTGTTTTAGAAATATTCTGCATAGTAATGTTTTCCGGAATACCATCTTCGGGAATAATAACTTTTCCGATGATATATTCTAAAGGAATAGCTAAATTACTATGTACTACACCAATGCCCACTTCAAGTCCAACTAATGTGTCGGGAAATCTAATAGCATATACTACTCCATTGCTATTTTGAATTTGCTCCACTTCATTAAATAGGTTTATTATGGCAGGAGTAATATTATCAGCTAATATTGGATTATCTACAATTGCAGCATTGATAATTCTGCGAGCTTCATTTACATGATTTAATGATTGCCCACCTTTTAATGGACCCGAAGCAAAAGGAACACAGCCATAGCTTAAATGTGAAAAACTTAGTCTCAATTGACCATTTTCTATACCAAAAATGTAACCCTTAAAATTGCTATGACAAGTTTGCTCATATTGATTAGGTAAATCATATGGAACGATGAGTGGATTATTTAAAAGTGTGCAAAGTTCTCTTGCAGCTTCAATATCGAAAGGACAACTTCCTAAATGAAACCCATTATTTTCAATATTTTCTGAATGATATTCGGCCGTACCATGATATAATACAAAAGTATTAGATGCTATTTCTTGAGGGAAAATTTCTAAAGTTTCAGCATTAAATTGATAGGGATAAGTAGTTATTGGCATATTTTTCTATTAATTATTTCTCATTACTAAACAAATTATCCTCCCCAAAGAATTCAGATTGTTTATAAGGTTCAAATTGCTCATTTACTACATTATTTTTTTTCATTTTCACCAACGCTTTTTTTAAATAATATTTTTAAACATTAAATCCTTAAAATATTTGTTTCGTTTTGATTCAAAAGTTGTAAATTTTGACAGGTCATTTGACTCGTTTATTTCAAGATGGAATAAATTCATCTTATAAAGCCTGTTTAATTAAAAAAAGAACATATTCTAAATTTTCAGTATTACTAACCACCACTTCATAATCCCCATTTCCCCAATGACCAATGGTTGCAACATCACGTGCTACTTTTTTCGGGTCATCTAAAGTACCTTTCTTAAGATTAATCCAAAACTTTAAACTGTTTTTAAGAATACAAACATCTGTAAATATCTTTCCTTTGTTTGTAAAGCCTATTTCTTGTTTTTTGGGTTTGATGTCTAAATCATCTTTTAAATTAAGAATTGCATTTTTATAGGTTTGAAAAAGCTCGATGGTATCATCGCTTTTGTTTAGAAGATGATCTTCTTCGCTATAAACCTTTATTTCATCAGTAACCGATTTCATTTCAGTACCTTTTTGAGCAACCGTTTTAATACTTTCGGCAGCACGAGTTTTCTTTATTGGTGTGATGCTTATTAAATCATTTTCATACCGTTTAATTTCCCACAATTCAATTGCTATATCTTTAAAATTGGTAGCCAAACGCTGATTTTCTGTAAAACTGGGCGACACAAAAACCACACGTGTTTGCGACCAATCTACTTTACTACTGTGCAAGTTCTTGTTCAAGGTTTCATTGTAAGTCAGTACAAAATCAGCTTTGTTTTCAAGCATCAAACTTAAATAGGTAAAACCTTGGTCAACCACACTGACGTTTTTATCACGCTTGTATTCCAAGATAACAAACGCATTTGAGGAAGCATCATAGGCAAGCGTATCAATGCGTTTTCCTTTTATTACAAATTCACTTTTTACCATTTCTAAACCGGTAACTTGTGTGAGATTTTGTTCAAATAGATTTTGTATCTCACGCTCCAATTTAAAAGGCGTCTCTTTTAGTAATTCTAATTTTTTTACTCCTGCTTTGTATAAATTCATGATATTCGCTTTTACTTCAACCCACTCAACACCGCTCTAAAACTCTCCAACCCCGCTTCAATATTCTCAATAATATCCACCGCCAACATATCCGGGTCGGGTAGATTATCCAAATCTGCAAGTGACTTATCTTTTAACCAAGTGATATCCAAGCTGGTTTTATCTCTTGCAATAATTTCATCATAGGTAAACTTTCGCCAACGTCCTTCCGGATTGGTTTCAGGGTGATAGGTTTCCGTACGTTTGTGGATGTTATTCGAGTTGTATAAAGTGATAAAATCCCTTAAATCTTCCAATTTCAACGGATTCTTTTTCAACGTGTGATGAATGTTCGTTCGGTAATCATACACCCAAACTTCTTTCGTCCACGGGTCTTTACTGGATGGTTTCCCATCAAAGAATAGTACGTTGGCTTTCACACCATTCGCATAAAAAATACCGGTGGGTAAACGCAGTATGGTATGCAAGTTGGTAGTTTCTAATAATTTTTTTCGCACCGTTTCGCCCACACCCCCTTCAAACAACACATTGTCCGGCAAAACCACCGCAGCTTGACCTGTGGTTTTAAGCATCGTGCGAATGTGTTGCACAAAGTTCAGTTGCTTGTTGCTCGTTGTAACCCAAAAATCTTGACGGTTATAGGTCAAATCTTCTTTTTCCTGTTCACCTTCGGCGTTGGTAAAGGTCATGCTACTCTTTTTACCAAAAGGCGGATTCGCTAAAATGTAATCATACCGAGTGCCTGAATCGGTAATCAACGAATCATTCGGCGAAATAAAATTATCCGAATCAATATCGCCAATGTTATGCAAAAACAAATTCATCAACGCTAAGCGTCGTGTACTTGCCACAATCTCGTTGCCAAAGAAGGTTTCATATTTGAGGAACTTAGCCGCTTCTTTATCTAAATTTCGATTGTCAACAATCCAATCATAAGCCGCCAAGAAAAAACCACCCGTTCCACATGCAGGATCAGCTATGGTTTTCATTGGTTCGGGTTGCAAACATTCCACCATCGCTTTAATTAATGGGCGAGGGGTGAAGTACTGACCCGCACCACTCTTGGTGTCTTCTGCATTTTTCTCTAAAATACCTTCATAGATGTCGCCTTTGTCTTTTACGCCCATCAAAATCCAGTTTTCGGCATTGATGAGGGCAATGAGTTTATATAACTTCGCGGGGTCTTGTATTTTGTTCTGACTCTTCACAAAGATTTGCCCCAAGATGCCTTTTTCTTTCGCTAACTCACGCAACATGATGTTGTAATGCAGTTCTAACTCACTACCGCTTTTGCTGGTCAAGGTTTCCCAAGCAAACTCACTCGGGATGGGCATTGTGCGATTATGTGGCGGTTTGGTGTATTCATCGGCCATTTTAAGGAACAATAAATAGGTGAGTTGTTCCAAATAATCGCCGTAGCCCACGC
>JAUXNR010000768.1 GCA_030682755.1 Flavobacterium sp. | reverse complement strand
TGAGGTGTAGCGGGTAGTTGAATTGAAATGCACTCTCGTAAAAACTATTTGGAAGCGTTGAGAACCCCGCATTACAAAAACCTGAAATAGCATGAAACGCCGAAAAGAAAACACGTTCATAGAGAGAGGGAATAGCTGAACTATCAAGTGTATTGTAGATTAGCACTGCACCGATGCCTTCGATAAGAAATGTTATGAGGATAATTTTTTTTAAAACGGAAAAAACCTCAGAGATTTTTTCTGCATTTGTTATATCCCTAAGAGCGAGTTGGTTTTCGTATGAAGAACCACCTCTAAAAAAATAGCTGAAGTAGCTGGCAAAAGTCATAATGCCAAGGCCTCCAACTTGAATTAGTATCGCAATTATTATTTGCCCAAACTCGGTGAAAAAACTCCCAGTGTCAACAACAATTAAACCTGTTACGCAAACCGCACTAGTTGAAGTAAAAAGCGCATCTATTAAACTTATATTAGTAACCGTTGCCATTGGAAGCATGAGTAGGAAAGACCCAAAAATGATAATAATCAAGAAACTCAATACAAATAGTTGCGCTGGGTTTAAATAGGCCTTTCTAAACTCAATTTTTATAGCAGAAATCTCTCGAAAGAGAACAAGGAAAACAGCGGAATAAATCCAAACTTTATGATTTAGAATGCTTAGCGACTCGTTAGAGAGATATCCAAACTGTTTTAAAAGAATAATAGTTAAAAAAAGAAATAGTAAGAAATCGAAAGGGGAACTTTTTAACCTAGGGCGATAATCCTTAAAAAAATATCGTACAACTGTTGAGATTATTCCAACAAGAACTGATAATAAATAAAGTTTATTTAAAAAAATCTTTATGTAAGGTTCTTGGTCAAAACCGAAGTCATATAAAAAGGCAACTATTGATAAAATACTAACAATTATTGGTATTCTAGCAACTCTTTTCTTTATCTTCTCTGTTCTTTCCTTTTTCCTTATATTATATCTCACAACAAATCGTATTATTTCAAACTATTCATTATCTGATTTTTAAACATTTTGCTCAATGATTTGGCACTATTTATTTGTCAAATATAGTAATATATGGTGCTTTGTTGAACTAAATCCCTTTTTTGGATAGTTTTTTAGCTAATAAAAATAAGCATAAAATCTGATTTGATGAACTTTACGGCAATACAAATTTAAAAATAGATTCCAGGGTTAGATCGACTCTTTCTGAAGCTTCAGCAAACGGA
>JAUXNR010000765.1 GCA_030682755.1 Flavobacterium sp. | reverse complement strand
GGAACTCACACCATTGATGTGCAACACACCAACGGATGTATTAAATCTGTTACTTTTGATATTGATGCTTATGATCCAATCCTATTAACTGTTACTTCTACTGAAGATGTGTTGTGTAATGCCGGAAATACAGGAAGTATTACTGTAAACGCAACGGGTGGTTCAGGAGCTATTCAATATGCAATTTCTCCAAACTTAACGGTATTTACATCACAAAATGTGTATACCAACTTAACAGCTGGAGATTATACTATTATTGCTCAAGACGCTTTAGGATGTACTGTTTCAGAAACGATTACAATTAACGAACCTTCTGTAATAGACATTACTCTCGGAGCAATTTCTCAAGAATTATGTACAAATGATGCCAACGGTTCAATTACAATTTCCGTAACGGGAGGTGTAGGACCTTATGAAACAAGTTTGAATAACACGACCTCGTATGTTCCGAACCAATTTACGTTCTCTAACTTAACTGGTGGTCAAACTTATACGATTTATGTTCGTGATGCTAATAATTGTGTTTCTTCAATACAAGTCACTTTAGATGCTCCGGTAACTATTAATCCTACGGCAGCAATAACGTATAATTGTACAGGAAATGTTCTAGGAAACACGGTTACTATTTCAGTAGATGCAAGTGTTGCAGGTGCTGTAACGTATTCTTTAGACGGTGGTGCTTATCAGGCAAGTAATGTTTTCCAAAACCTTACTTCAGGTTCGCATACAGTAAATGTGCAACACACCAACGGATGTATCAAATCTGTAACTTTTACTATTGATGCTTACAATCCGATTGTGTTAAACCTTTCTTCTGTTGTTGATGTATTGTGTAATGCAGGAAATACAGGAAGTATTACTGTAAATGCAACAGGTGGTTCAGGAGCCATTCAATATGCAATTTCTCCAAACTTAACAGTATTCACTTCACAAAATGTGTTTACCAACTTAGTGGCTGGCAGTTATACCATTATTGCTCAAGATGCCATTGGATGTACCGTTTCTGAAACCATTACCATCAATGAACCAGCAGCAATCGGAATTAGTGTTTCGTCTGTTACACAAGAATTGTGTACAAATGATGCTAATGGGTCCATCACAATCAATGTAACAGGTGGAGTGGCTCCTTATTCAACTAGTTTGAATAACACTACTTCTTATGTTCCTAATCAGTTTACCTTCTCTAACTTAATTGGTGGTCAAACTTACACTATTTATGTTCGTGATGCTAACAATTGTGTTTCTTCAATACAAGTCACTTTAGATGCTCCGGTAACTATTAATCCAACGGCATCTGTAACTTATGCTTGTACTGGAAATGTTCCAAACAATACCGTTACTATTTCTGTAAACGCAAGTGTTGCGGGTGCTGTAACTTATTCTTTGGATGGTGGTCCTTATCAGGCAAATAATGTTTTCCAAAACCTTACGCCTGGTTCGCATACTGTAAATGTGCAACACACAAACGGATGTATTAAACCGGTTACGTTTACTGTTAATCCAACAACGCCAATAACTTTAAACTTAAGTTCAGTAGTTAATGTTGCTTGTAATGGAACCAATACAGGAAGTATAACCGCAACGCCTTCGGGAGGAACAGGTACTATTCAATATGCCATTTCACCAAACTTAACGGTATTTACATCACAAAACATATTCAATAATTTAGCAGCAGGAACGTATACTGTTATTGCTCAAGATGCCATTGGATGTTCAACATCACAAACCGTCACCATAACACAGTCAAATGCAGTTGTAATAACTCCTACTACAGTTGTTCAGGAATTGTGTTCAGGTGATGCAAACGGTTCAATTACAATCAATGTAACAGGAGGCGTTGCTCCATATGCTACAAGTTTAAATAACACGTTTAACTTTATACCAAATCAATTTACATTTAACAATTTAGTAGGAGGTCAAACCTATACGATTTTTGTTAGAGATGCTAACAATTGTATTACATCAATTCCGGTGACATTAAATCCGAGTGTAAACATTAATCCGAGTGTTGCGGTAACTTACAACTGTAATGCCAATACAGTAGGAAACACAGTAACAGTAACGGTAGATGCTTCTGTAGCTTCTTCTGTTCAATATGCATTAGACGGTGGAACTTATCAAAATTCACCAACATTTACTGATGTTGCTGTTGGATCACATACAATTACTGTATTACATACTAACGGATGTCAAAAAACAGTTTCCTTTGTGATAAATCCAACAACACCTTTACAAGCAACCTTTTCAACAGTGCATGTTACTTGTTTTGGTTTAACAAATGGAAGTATAACCTTAAATCCAACTGGTGGTACAGCTCCTTATCAATATGCAATTTCACCAAATTTAACGGCATTTGGAACTTCAAATGTGTTTAACAATTTGGCAGCGGGATCTTATTCTGTTATCGTTAGAGATGCAATTGGATGTCAAGTTGAGTTAATCATTAAATTAGATCAACCTGCACAACTTAATGCCACGATTGATGCGGTTACACAAGATTTATGTGTAGGTGATTCTGATGGAGCTATTACGATAGCTGTTTCAGGAGGAACCGCTCCATATGCTACGAGTTTAACTCAAAACGGAAATTATGTAGCGAATCAATTTACATTCGAAAACTTACTGGGTGGTCAAACCTACACGGTTTATGTTCGTGATGCTAACAACTGTCAAACATCTGTTTCAATAACACTTGATCCGTTTGTAGATATCCGAGCTCAAGTGGCTGTAGATTATGGTTGTTTAAGTAATTCAGCTGAAAATACCGTTACGGTTACAGTCAACCCAACTATTGCGGGAAGTGTGACGTATTCTTTAGATGGAATGCCGTTCCAAAGCAGTAATATCTTTACTAATTTGAGTAATGGTCCACATACGGTAATGATTGTTCATACGAATGGTTGTTCTGATGAAGTTACGTTCAACATTTCGAATCAAACACCGCTTTCGTTAACTTTAGTTGAAAGTGCCATGAATCAAATTACAGCAACAGCTTCTGGTGGTTCAGGAATTTATACGTATTATTTGAATGGTCAGAATTTCGGAACACAAAATGTTTTCCAAATTTTTGCAACGGGAACTTATGTAGTTCAAGTGGTAGATTCATTTGGATGTGTTGTAGAAGAATCAATCTTTATTACATTTATAGATATTGATATTCCAAACTTCTTTACACCAAATGATGATGGAGAAAATGATTTGTGGACGCCAACTAATTTGGATGGATTTCCAAACATCAGAATCTTTGTTCATGACCGATATGGTAGAAACATCACCCAGTTTGGTCAAGGCGGAGGATGGGATGGAACTTATAACGGAAAACCGCTTCCAACAGGAGATTATTGGTACACCATAACCCTTCAAAACGGAAGAAAAATAGTTGGAAATGTAACTTTATATAGATAAATTTATGAACTGACTCCAAGTTCCCCAAAGCTTGGAGTTGGTTTCTCTAAAACCTACAAAAATGAAAAAATATTTACTCCCTATAGTACTTATACTTGCTCTTAGCAAAGGAAATGCTCAAGAGCTAAACTTGCCAACTTTTACACAATATTTGGCTGATAATCCTTTTATTATTGCTCCAACCTATGCCGGAATTGGTGACAACATAAAAATTAGAGCCAATGGTTTCACACAATGGGTTGGTATAAAAGATGCTCCTCAAAATCAATCGTTAGCTGCAGATATGCGAATTCATGACCAATCAGGTGTTGGAATTTATTTGTACAATGATAAAAATGGAAATACCCGTCAATCCGGTGCAAAACTTTCTTTTGCTCATCACTTGACGTTGAATAAATATGCTGATCAATTTTTATCGTTTGGTATTTCATATAATTTAAACCAATTTAGAATTGACATTGATAATTTCAACGGAACCGATATGGGTGTTACAGATGACAGACGTTTGACCAACCATAATTTTGATGTGGGTGTTTTATATCGTATAAACAATTATTATGTAAACTTTGCTGTAGCAAATATGTTAAACAAAGAGCTTGATATCTTTTCAGGAATTGAACCGCTAGAATTGAGAAATTATCAAGTATATACCGGTTACAGATGGAAAAACATCAACAGTAGTGATTGGGAATTGGAACCATCCATGTATTTTCAATATTTTGAAAGTGATCAAAGATCTACAACAGATTTGAATTTGAAGCTGCGTTTTTATAACTTTGAAGATTATTACTGGGCAGGTGTTTCATATCGTTTTTTAAATGATCAATTCATGGAACCATTAAATATTGGTCCGATGGCAGGATTGAAAAAGAAAAATTTCTATTTCGCCTATTCGTATCAGGTTACTATGAATGAATTAATTAGTTACAATTCAGGAACACACATGGTTACCATTGGGTTAGATATTTTTCAAGGAATCAGCAACTGTCCATGTACCTATTAATAATTTAATTAGTACGATTATGGGAATTATTCGATTAAAAAATATAAGAACGTTTTCTTATCACGGTTGTTTGGTTGAAGAAAGTAAAATTGGTTCTGATTATTCGGTAGATTTAGAAATAAAAGCCGATTTGCGACGGTCTTCTCAAACCGATAAATTGGAAGATACGGTTGATTATGTTGTCCTTAATCGAATTGTGGTAGAAGAAATGGGCAAACGTTCTAAATTATTAGAAAATGTTGCTCAACGCATTATTACACGAATTTTTATTGAAATTGCATCTGTTTCCTGGGTGTTAATTGGAGTTTCAAAATTAAATCCTCCAATTGGTGGTGATGTTGAGCGGGTTACGGTTCAAATGGAAGAATACAGAAACTAGTTTTCAAGCAATACGAAAAGTTTTTTGGCTTTATACTTTTTAACTTTAAAGTTTTTATTTACATTTGCCATCCAATCATAAGGCGTCGTGGCCGAGCGGCTAGGCACCGGTCTGCAAAACCGTCTACTCCGGTTCGAATCCGGACGATGCCTCAAAATTAAAGCTCCTTTTTCTAGGAGCTTTTTTTGTTTAGATACTTATTGTTTTAAATTTACTCTTCTAGTAGAATTTACATTAAAATCAATCAGTAATTTTAATATGAATAACACCTGGTGATGCAATATTAATATTCTGTTCTCTTGCTTTTTTAAAATAATCAAATTCAATATTTTTAATCAATATTTCTGTTCCTTTTTTGAGTTTTATTAATTCAATATAAAGTTCATCTGTTATTTTGTCTCCTTTGATTTGGTAAAGCTTTTTAAATTTATTTATATTTTTAATCCGTTTATTAAATACAAATACTTCGAAACTTGTAGCTTTATTTAGTAGTGGCAACTCAAATATAAAATCTTCTAAATAAAATGTAATCTCAGCATCTTTTAATTCTTCTTTTGACATCAAAACAATACAGTTTACACAATTTCTATTGTTTATTCTGGTTATATACCTTTTTAAGGTTTTTATCTTAAAAACATGTTCTTCAACTACTTTTGAATCATCTTCTAAAATAATTTCTAAAGTAACTACCATTTCATTACCGGCTCCGGGAGCAATATAATAGTTACCATTTTCTTGTCTCAGACCTAATCCTGAAACAGTATATGATTTGGCGTTTGGTACAGCAATTGAAATTGGATTTAGAATTCCCCGATAAACAATATTCAGTTTATCAGCAGAGATGAGTCCTAATTTGGGTTTTGAGACTAGTGTAGAATCATTTTGTGCCAATACAAATTGACAAAGAAGAAAGCAGAATATAAATAGAAATTTTTTCATACTCATTAATCCTTCATCCTCTCAAACTTTTCCTTAATCATTTCTTTTTCCTCTGGAAAAAATCCTTGAATGATTAAAAAGAACCCGAAAATCATTAGAATTACACTGATTACGCGTTTAATTTTATAAATAATATAAGGCGTTAAACGGTTTTTGAGTTGTTTGGCTAAGATGATTTTAACCACATCGGTAATTAGATACGTAATAATGATAACCGTCATAAACAATACAATTCTGTCGGTTTCCATATTCATTTGAGGTCCAAAGACGATAATTATCCCCACCCAAAAACCCAATACACCAATATTGATGAAATTGAGTAAAAATCCTTTGAAAAATAAACCTAAGTAATTGTTTTTTGGAATGGAATCGGCTAAAAATTCAGGGTTGAGGTTTTTCTTTTTTCCTTTTTTTTCTTTGATGAAAGAAATCAAACCGAAAACAAACATAATCACACCTCCAAAAATGAATAAACTCGGATCATCTTTGAGTTTTTCTAACAATTGATTCGTACTGAAATAAGCAATAAGAATAAAAACTATATCACCAAAAACTACACCTAAATCAAATGTCATGGCGGCTTTAAATCCTTTAGTAATACTGGTTTCTATCAATACAAAAAACACAGGTCCAATGGTAAAAGCCAAAAGAATTCCCCACGGAATGGCAGCTAAAATATCGTTAAGCATTTAAAATTATTACAGGTTTCAAGTTTCAGGTTTCGAAACTTTCTAAATGCTAATTTAAAATTTAAAATTCAAATAGAAACAATTCTTATTTCATTTCTTTAATTGAACCACCTAAAACAGTTTTCTGATTGATTTGTTTAGGACTACCATAAATGTAAATATCTCCTCCCGCACGAACTTTTGCATCCACAAATTCAGTTGCAAATATATCAGCATTTCCTCCGGCGTTTAATGAGATGGTAGTTTGTTCAGACTCGAAATTTTTAGCTTGTAATTCAGCACCTGAAGACATAACCACTTCTTGATTAACTGTGGTTCCTGAAATTCTAATTTTTCCTCCTGAAGTAGCTCTAACTGTAGCTTTTTTAACGTCTAAAGCAATTCTAATTTCTGCTCCTTCTTTGGCATTCAAAGTAAAATTAATCGCTTTTATTGGTTTTTCAGAGTTGACATACGAACCTTCACTCGCTTCAACACCTTCTAATTTTTTATAATAAACCGTCACTTCAATTTCTTCTCCTTTTAACAGTTTCGGAAATGGCATTCTTATTTTTAAATCGCCGTTGCTATTCACAACTTCCACTTCGGAAGCTCTGTTTCCTTTGATTTCTACTTTATTTTCATTGGATGGAATGAGTTGAGCTGAGATTCTGTCAAAGACTTTTACGGTTGTAAAATCACCCGGATTTTTGGTTATGGTTTGAGCAAAAAGGGGAGAAGTGATTAATATAAAAAGGATGATTATTTTTTTCATGATAGGATGATTTTGATGATTGACTAGCTCAAAAATAATACCATTTTAAAAATTAAATTATATTAAAATTATTCTTAGTAATCTAAAATATTCAATTGTAAAGTAATTACATGTTGAGAAGTAATCAATTCGTTTTGTTTTAGTAAATTTTTATTCCACCCATAATAAACCGTAATAATTCCGAATACTGATAAACCTAATTTTGGAAGCAATCTCATTTGAGTTGATTTATCTGAAAAAAGATAATCAATTCCTATTTGTCCTGAAAAAATAGAAAAATTAACTTCATATGATAGTTTCGGACCTACTGCATTTACTTTACCAATTCTAACATATTCAATTCCTCCACTGATATATTGAACTAGCATAGCAAAACCTCCGAATCCGGGATCTTGTTTTGGAAATGATGATAAAATGTAAGCACCTTCCAATTCAAAATCTTCTAAATAACCTACAGAAGCTCGGAATCCATTTACATTTTCCCAAGGATTTAATTTAAACTTTTTTTTAATTAAAGAATCTTTCACTGTTTGAGAACTACAAGAAAAACTCAAAAAAAGTATAAATATTAGTTTCATTTTCAATAAATTTTAAAATAAATACCTACAAGGTTTTAAAAACCTTGCAGGAAACTGATCACTAAAAAATGCCAACTGACTACTTATTCTTTCCTTCTAATAAAATGAAAATCCAATTGTTTTTTAACCAAATC
>JAUXNR010000764.1 GCA_030682755.1 Flavobacterium sp. | reverse complement strand
ATGCGAATTGCCTATTTAATGAGCCTTGGAGTTGATGCGTTCAACATTTTATCGCTCACCTTTACCAACAACGCCGCTCGCGAAATGAAGAAACGTATTTCGGATATTGTGGGCAGCAACGAAGCGAAAAATCTGTGGATGGGAACTTTTCACTCCGTTTTTGCTAAAATCCTTCGGATCGAAGCAGAGAAATTAGGGTACCCCAATAATTTCACCATTTATGATGCTCAAGACAGTGTTCGCCTCATCGGAGCTATCATCAAAGAAATGCAACTCGACAAAGATATTTACAAACCCAAACAAATCTTTAGTCGGATTTCATCCTATAAAAACTCGTTGATTACAGTTAAAGCCTATTTCAATAATCCCGAACTACAGGAGCAAGATGCGATGAGTAAGAAGCCTCGAATGGGTGAAATTTACAATAATTATGTGGAACGTTGTTTCAAATCGGGTGCGATGGATTTTGACGATTTATTGTTAAAAACCAATGAATTATTGAATCGTTTTCCAGATGTGTTGGCCAAATACCAAGACCGTTTTCGCTACATTTTGGTGGACGAGTACCAAGATACCAACCATTCGCAGTATTTGATAGTTCGAGCTCTTTCCGACCGTTTTCAAAATATTTGCGTGGTGGGTGACGATGCCCAAAGTATTTATGCGTTTCGTGGTGCAAACATCAACAATATCCTGAATTTTCAGAAAGATTATGCCGATGTGCAAACCTTTCGCTTGGAACAAAATTACCGTTCTACCAAAAATATTGTACAAGCGGCGAATTCCATCATCGATAAAAACAAAACCAAATTAGAAAAAGTCGTTTGGACGCACAATCAGGACGGACCCAAAATTAAAGTGAACCGAAGCATTACCGACGGGGAAGAAGGTCGTTTTGTAGCCTCCACCATTTTTGAAGAAAAGATGCGAAACCAAATGAAAAATGGCGAGTTTGCTATTTTGTATCGCACCAATGCTCAATCCCGTGCGATGGAAGATGCGTTGCGAAAACGCGATATTCCCTACCGAATTTACGGAGGATTATCGTTTTACCAACGTAAAGAAATCAAAGATGTATTGTGTTATTTACGTTTGGTAATCAACCCAAAAGACGAGGAAGCGTTGGTGCGTGTCATCAATTATCCGGCACGTGGAATTGGCGATAGTACGGTGGAGAAATTAACCGTTGCAGCCAATCATTACAAGCGTTCCATTTTTGAAGTCATGGAAAATATTGACAAAATTGACTTAAAACTCAATTCCGGAACCAAACGCAAATTGGAAGATTTTGTGATGATGATCAAAAGTTTTCAAGTCATTAACGAAAGTCAGGATGCGTTTTATTTAGCTGATCATGTTTCCAAAAAAACGGGATTGGTTCAAGAATTGAAAAAGGACGGGACACCGGAAGGAATTGCCCGAATTGAAAATATCGAAGAATTATTAAACGGTATCAAAGACTTCACCGAAGGTCAAAAAGAAATTGACGGAGCTCGTGGAGCGTTATCGGAGTTTCTTGAAGATGTGGCATTGGCTACCGATTTAGATAAAGATACCGGTGACGACGACCGTGTAGCATTAATGACCATTCACTTAGCAAAAGGGTTGGAATTCCCTACTGTTTTTGTAGTAGGAATGGAAGAAGATTTGTTTCCGAGTGCCATGAGTTTAAACACCCGAAGTGAGTTGGAAGAAGAACGGCGTTTATTTTATGTCGCATTAACAAGAGCCGAACACCAAGCCTATTTAACGTATGCTCAATCGCGTTACCGTTGGGGAAAATTAATGGACAGCGAGC
>JAUXNR010000763.1 GCA_030682755.1 Flavobacterium sp. | reverse complement strand
CGCTTGCTCTTTCTACCTCGGCAGCTTTAATGTAAGTGTCATAAAGTGAGATGTAAGCCTGTAATTCCGATTGCACCAATTGATTTTGAGCATCTAATAATTCAATAAATAGAACTTGCCCTTCTTTGTACATGCGCAGCATATCTGAATAATATTTTTGTGAGGTTTTGCGCGTTACAACAGCTGATTCATAAGTATAAATAGAAGAATTATAGGTGTTTAAGGTGGTAGTATAGTTTAGTTTTAATTGTTCTGAGGTATTTTGAGTTTTCGATTCAATAATTCTATTATCAAGTTCAAGTTGTTTTACTTTAAAATGATTTTTACCGGACGAAAACAAATCCCACCGCAGGGATACCCCAAAAAAGTAGTAGCGAGATTTTTTATCAAATTGCCAATCAAATCCTTGAGATCCAACATCAATGAATGAATTTAATTTGGGGGTAAAAGATGCATTAGATAAACTTATACTATGTTGGTTGATGCTTGATATAATTTTTAGCTTCTGTAACTCTTCTCTGTTTTCAACCAAAAAAACATCCCCAATAATAGTAGCAACGGTTTGGTAGTCATCCCCCAAGAGGATACTATCCGTTAAATTTTTATTTAATAAGAAATTAAAAAAGGCTTTTACTGAATTGGCATTTTGTTTTGCATTTTGCCAAAGAGCTTCAAACTTTGCTACTTCGTTATCAGCCCGTAAAACTACCGTTCTATTAACTTTATCATTTTTAAATAAAACCTCGTTTACCCGTTTATTCTCTTTAGCTAAATTTAAAGCAGTTTCATACACTTGAACAGCTGCCAGTGATTGTAAATATTGGTAATATGCAATTTTAATTTCTTTGGCTAATTCTCTCTTAAATAGTTCTATTTCAATTTGCTGTAATGTAATTTCTTCGGTTTTTATTCTTTTATTGTATTCAATTTCAAGATTTAGTAGAGAAATGGAGGTGCGAAATTTTATATCATAGAAATTGTTCGGATTTAACTGGATGCTTTGATTTTCTAGTGGTCTAAATTGATTGCTATTGGTTAATTCGTTCAACGACTCATATACAGGATTTAATAAATCTGCAGCTGGGAAATCTACCGTTCTGCCACCCTTTGACAAAAAATAATCAGTGGTAAAACTTATAACAGGCAGAAATAGAGTTTTTGCTTCACGTAGTGCATACTTACTTTTCTCCAAAGAAAATTGTTGTTGTTTTATGCTTAGGTTGTTAGATAAGCCCTCCTCCACATATTTTTCTACAATGGATTGCCCCATTAACATGCGTTCGGGTAATATTAATAAGATAAGAAGTAATAGCTTATTTTTCATTGAATATAGTTTATAAAATGAACATAGTTCATATAATTAGTAAATTTTTTTAGTTTCTGTCTATCATTTTTACAAATT
>JAUXNR010000759.1 GCA_030682755.1 Flavobacterium sp. | reverse complement strand
AATTTTAAAAACATCGACGAACGGATACGGATAATAATTGGAAAAATTTCCCAACAATAAAATACTAATCAAATAGATTGCCGGAAAAATTAGTATTGTTGTAATGAATCTATATGGAATATAAATTTTGTCTTTTGTATTCATCCAAAATAAAACAAATAAAATTGGATTTATAACATGCAATAATTCATCTGTAATTCTCTGCAATCCGGTTGGTTGCCATAAAAAGCGTAAAATAACGTTGTAAACTATTGCAACGATTGATATATAAACAACAATGGCAGTTTTTGTTTTGTAATTTCTAAAGAATGGTAAAATTCCAAAAACTTCAGATGAAAAACTTAAGGCTACTAAAAGATTTGATAGAATTGTAAAAAAACTAAAAAACCTTACAATTGTCTCGAATTCACCAACTACCCGATTTTGCATCATCAAGATAAATTGCACAATTAAAGCCATCCAACAAAAAGTGAATCCTAAATACTTGAGAACTTTTTGAGTATTCATATTTAAAATATTTTTATAAAACTAATAAATAAATTGGACATTCAAATTTATAGATTTTATGTAACTTTATAGCTAATAATTATTTTTTGTATGAAAAATTCAATTGCTGAACGAATTGCGGACTTTTTAAAAAATTATCCACCTTTTTTCAGTTTAACCTATTCAGAATTAGTTACAATTTCAAATGAGGTTCATGTGGTTCATATTGAAAAAAACCATGTATTATTTAAAGTTGGCGATAAAACCCACCCTTTCTTTTATATTGTTAAAGAAGGTGCTATTGGACTTTCAGTAACATCAGATGCTGAAGAAGCCTTGATTGATAAATGTGACGAAGGTGATATTTTAGGACTTCGTCCTTTTTTTGCTAAAAATGACTATTTAATGACAGCCAAAGCAAGAGAAGAAAGTTTGTTATATGCTATTCCAATTGAAGTTTTCAAACCGTATGTGCTACAAAATCAAGAGGTTTTAAGTTTTTTGTTGGAAAGTTTTGCCTCCAACACCCGAAATCCGTATGATAAAGAAAATAAAGGTAAATTAATTTCTGAAAATGTAATTTATGATGATCAGAGTTCTGAGATTCAATATTTTCAACCTATATCTTATATCAAAAATCCAATTACTACCAGTCGGAAAACAGCAGTTCAATCTGTTGCTCAACTCATGACACAACATAAAATTGGCAGTATTATCATTGAAGAAAAAGAATTACCCATTGGAATTATAACGGATAAAGATTTGCGTTCCAAAATAGCAACAGGTACGTTTCCTATTTCAATTCCGGTTGATCAAATTATGTCTTCCCCGGTAATTACAGTGTCGGAAAATATTTCGGTGGCTGAAACACAGTTAATGATGTTAAAACACAATGTGGGCCATTTGTGTGTCACGCTTGACGGAACAAACAAATCAAAAATCATGGGCATTATTTCAGAACATGATGTTGTTGTGGCTCAAGCCAATAATCCGGGTGTTTTATTAAAACAAACCAAAAGAGCTACCCGATCAAAAGAATTAAAAGCAATTCGAGATAAACTGTCTGATTTGATTCAAAATTCTTTGGATAAAAACATTCCGATTCAACACATTTCCAATTTGGTTGGCGAAATTAATATTGGCATCACAAAAAGAACCGTTGAATTGGCCATTGAAAAAATGGATCAAGCTCCCCCTACTCGATTTGCTTGGATGAACATTGGCAGTCAAGGCAGAAAAGAACAATTACTAATGACAGATCAAGACAATGCTTTAGTTTTTGAAGATGTTGAAGAAGAACGTTATGACGATGTAAAAAAATACTTTCTAGAACTCGCTGATAAAGTAACCAAAACACTGAATAAGATTGGTTATGAATTTTGTCCTGCTGAAATGATGGCAAGCAATCCAATGTGGTGTAAATCAGTGACCGATTGGAACAAACAATACAACTCTTGGATAAACAAACCGGGAGAAAAAGGCATATTAATGTGTTCTATTTTCTTTGATTATGACTTTATTTATGGCGATGAAAAATTAGTGGACGCCATCACAGAAAATATTTTTAAAAATGTGGAAAACAACCAACTGTTTTTTGCCTATTTAGGTACAGATGCTTTGAAAAATCCACCGCCTTTAGGCTTTTTTCGTCAATTTTTAGTAGAAGATGATGGCGAACATAAAGATACTTTTGATATAAAAAGCAGAGCCCTAATGCCGTTGATCGATGCTGCAAGATTGTTGGTTTTAAGTCAAGGTGTCAGAGGTATAAACAATACGTTTCAACGGTTTAAAAAAATGGCTGAAGTAGAGCCTCAAAATGCTGATTTGTTTGAAAGTTGTGCCGAAGCTTTTTCAATACTGACCTTATTCAGAACTGAAGAAGGATTGTTGAATAATTCTAATGGTAGGTATTTGAATTTGAATGATTTATCGAAATCAGATAAAGTAAAGCTTAAAAACTCTTTTCAGCCAATTAGAGATATTCAAGATTCCATTAAAAACCGTTTTCAACTCACTTATTTCACATAACTTATGGTTTTTGATTGGTTTAAAAAAGTTAGCAAAGATTATCCGAAATTTTGGGAAAACTACCTCAAGAATTTTGAGCAAGAGCCTGATACCACCACACCTAAAAGGGTTGTAGTTTTTGATTGTGAAACAACAGGATTGGATTTCAAAAAAGATGTTATTTTATCCATTGGTGCAGTTTCCGTAATTGACAATGCAGTGATTGTAAATGATTCTCTTGAACTTTTTATAAAGCAAGATATTTACAAGTCTGAAACAGCAAGTATACACGGAATTTTAAAAGAAGGAAAAGAAGAAAAAATTGTAGAAGCTGAAGCTGTTATTCGATTTTTAGATTTTATAAAAGACGCAACACTTGTTGGGCATCATGTGAGCTTTGACATAGAAATGATTAACCAGGCTCTCAAACGATTGGATGTGGGAAAACTCAAAAATGACAGCATGGATACTGATGCGATGTATCAAAAATTTAAAGGTTTACAGGAAGACCAACATTCCAGTTTAGACGAACTTTGTAAGATTCTAAAAGTAGAGAAAAGCGACCGTCATACCGCTTCCGGCGATGCCTTTATTACTGCTTTGGTATTTTTAAAATTGAGAAAACGCCTTGCGATTTGATTTAGAAAACCTATCTTAAATAGCTCACCAAAGTTGATTTTTGTCGCTTTAATTCTTCCACAAACAGTTTGCAAATTTCTGTAGCACCCAAAACAGATAAATGTGTATTATCAGTAATACCTTCAGGAAAATACGCATTTTCGCCAGGATTAAAATGTAAGTGTAATTTTTTAGAATCCTCAACACCATATAAAACTTCCATTTGCTCTGTGAGGTATTGCATATCAAAAAATGGTACATTCATTTCTTGAGCAACCAATCGGGCTTGTAATGTATAATTTCCGTGTGAATCCAATAAAACACCTTCCGCATTGAAGCGTCTTCTTGCGATGGAGGAAAACAAAATTGGAATAGCACCCTTAGCTCTGGTTTCTTCAACATATCGTATTAAATTATACCGATATGCTGTTTGCGGATTGGTATATCTAGTTGGATCCGTTTCTTTTCCATCATTATGTCCAAATTGAATAAACACATAATTACCGGGTTGTAACGATTCCAAAACCGGTTGCCAATGGTTTAATTCTCTAAAACTCTTTGTACTTCGTCCGTTTACAGCATGATTTTTTATGATAACTTTTTCGTTAAAGAATTGTGGAAGCACTTGACCCCAACCTCTTTCCGGGTTTTCATCCGGATTTATTTTGTTGGCCATCGTTGAATCGCCAATCATGTGAATGGTTACAGTTGACAAAGGAGATTCTACGGTTTGAACACTCTTGCATCCCATTACAAGTAACAATAAAGCTATGATTGCAAATTTATAAGTTTTCATACCATTTTTTATTACTTTCATTTTCTCCTAGAATTTTTTGTATCGTATATTTTTTCACATCACGTTTTGATAACTGATGTGACCAATTTACTCTTGTTTTTGAATTGGCTCCCTCACCTCTACTTTCATATTCAGCATAAAAAGTAGTTTTTTCTGCTTCCGGTTTAGACCAATTGTGCCAACCTTC
>JAUXNR010000755.1 GCA_030682755.1 Flavobacterium sp. | reverse complement strand
TATTTTAACAATCATATATAACATTTTTTTAAATCAATATGTTGTTTCAAAAAACGAAAATGATAGTTTCACTGAAATAGTGGCTTCACAAACAGAAAGTGTGATTACTTTTTTTGGATATGAAAGTGAAACACAGCCACACGAATCTGAGCCTTCAGTTAAATTATTCGTAAATCAAAAATATGTAGCCAGAGTAGTTGAAGGATGTAATGCAGTTAGTGTTATGATTCTCTTTGTTGCTTTTATCATAGCTTTTAAAGGAAAGTTGTTAACCACTATTGTTTTTGCAATTTTAGGTTGTCTTTTTATTCATGTTTTGAATATCATTCGAATTGCTTTGTTGGCCATTGCATTGCTTCATTATCCGGAATACCAACACATGCTTCACGGTGTTATTTTTCCGTTGGTTATTTATGGAATTGTTTTTTTATTATGGGTTATTTGGGTTAATAAATTTTCAGTGTATGCTACAACAACTTCTGAAGGATAAGAAAGCTTTGATTTTAATTATTTGTTGCATCATCGGTTTTGCTCTCATCCGAAATTATGAAGCAGTTTTGTTCTATGATCCTTTTCTAAACTATTTCAAAAATGATTATCTTAATTTGCCATTTCCGGAATTTAAAACAGCTAGTTTAATTGGGAATTTATTGCTGAGATATTTATTAAATTCTGTTTTGTCTTTACTGATTTTACATTTTATATTTAGAGATATAGAATTGATAAAATTCGCATCGGTTTTGTATTTAGTCTTGTTGGGGATTCTTATTGTTTCATTTTATTTTATTGTAGAAGTTTTAAATGAGAATTACAACTTTTTACTTTTTTATATCCGAAGGTTTCTAATTCAACCTTTGTTTTTAATTCTTTTTATACCAGCTTTTTATGTTCAAAAAAGCACAAAAACCGCTTAAATTTTTGTACTTTTAATACTAAATAGTAAAAGTATGAAAGTCACAAAATTCTCTGGTGAAATTGTCAATTTTGACAGAGAAAAACTAAAACAATCGCTCATAAAATCAGGAGCAGATTCAAATGCAGTCTTTCAGGTCATGCATGAGATTGAAAAGGGATTGTATGAAGGTATTCCAACAAAAAAGATATACAAATTAGCTTTTCAGCTTTTAAAAAATTTCTCAAGTGCTCATGCGGCCAGATATAATTTAAGAACGGCCATTCAAGGATTGGGTCCGGCCGGGTTTTTCTTTGAAAAGTTTATCGCTATAGTTTTTGAATTAGAAGGATATCAAACCAAAACAAATATTTTTTTAGAAGGAAAATGCATCAATCATGAAATAGATGTGATGCTCAAAAAGAACAATCAAGTTGTAATGGTAGAGTGTAAATTTCATGGCAATCAAGATGTAAAATCAGATGTAAAAATCCCGATGTATATTTTGTCGCGTTTTAATGATTTGAAGCACAAAGAATTTGATTTTTTTGGAACAAATGATATAATAAATAGCTGTTGGATTGTCACAAATAATCGATTTACAGAGGATGCTATAAAATTTGGGTTGTGTTCTAACTTGAATCTGTTAAGCTGGAATTATCCCGAAGGTGCAAGTTTGAAAGATAAAATTGATGCTTACCAAATTTATCCCATTACCTGTTTAACAACTTTAACATTGAACGAAAAAGATAAATTGCTGATGCAAGATATTATTACCGTTAAAGAATTAATTCAAAATTCAGGATGGTTATCTAAAATCGGATTAAATTCTAACAGAATTAAAAATATTTTATTAGAAGCAAATCAACTGTGTAACTTTATTTAATTGGTTATGAAAATTCATTTTTTAGGAGGAACAGGAACAGTAACAGGGTCAAAAACGCTGATTCAATATAATGAAATGAGGATTTTAGTTGATTGTGGCATGTTCCAAGGATTAAAAGCTCTTCGTGAATTAAATTGGGAGCCTTTGGCTGTTGAGCCGTCAACCATAGATTTTGTTTTGCTAACCCATGGTCATCTCGATCATTGTGGATGGTTGCCTTTATTGGTAAAAAATGGTTTTAAAGGAAAGATATTCTGTACAAGTCCAACCAAACAAATCACAAAACTGATTTTGTTGGATAGTGCAAAAATTCAAGAGGAAGAAGCTTCAAAGGCCAATCAAGAACATTTCTCCAAACATGACCCCGCTAAACCTTTATATACTGTAAATGATGCAGAACAAGTGATTCCGTTTTTTAGAGTTGTTGAAAAGGATTTGCAAATTCGTTTAACTGATGATGTTTTTTTTACATTCTTTCAAGCCGGACATATATTAGGAGCTTGTTCCATTTCGCTCCATGTTGATGGCGAAGTGTTTGTGTTTTCAG
>JAUXNR010000752.1 GCA_030682755.1 Flavobacterium sp. | reverse complement strand
TATTTTAATTATGACAATATCTTGCTCACAATCAAAAAATCAAATAAATTCAAAAATCGTATTTCCAACATTATCAAATGAAAATGTTATGAAATCTGATTATCAAAATGATTCAACAAGAACTGATGAATATAAAGCTTTAATAGCAAAAGGAAAATCAGAATATATAAAAGTGCTAAAAAATTTTAATTGGTTTG
The DNA here is from genome assembly GCA_030682755.1 of Flavobacterium sp. Classification (GTDB taxonomy): domain Bacteria; phylum Bacteroidota; class Bacteroidia; order Flavobacteriales; family Flavobacteriaceae; genus Flavobacterium. The sequence goes on along the minus strand of JAUXNR010000752.1, from coordinate 1,627 downwards.
ATGAAAAAAGTGAGGTTAAAAAGATTGAAACAATTAAAACAATTAAGAATGATTTAGATTCAAATTATTCTTTTTTAGCTTTAGCAGACTTGAGTTTTGACACAGAAGGTTTTGAAACCGCGGAATCATATAAAAAACTTCTAAAAGAAATGATTAAAATTGCTAAAATTGAAAATCAAATCAAAAACATAAATGTTGTAGAGAAAATGAATTTAATAAATATATCAGTCATCACAAATAAAAACGAAGAATTAAAATATAGCGTCGACTTAAACGAAAACCAAGACTGGATTGATATTAATTTTATTGAACAATTAATTAACGGACAGTTATTACCAAAGACAAATAACAATAAAAAGTTTCTAGCATTACCTGCAATTGACCAAATAGTTAAAGTTATATTTATATCACAAAATGACTTTGAACAAGCTAAAAAAATTGGACTTATTCCAAGTGATGATATTTTTGTGGAATAAATAAAACGTCGCATAATCAAGTAGACTGCCCTGCCAGAATCTGACAGGGAGAGCCTCTCACACCACCGAGCATAGGGTTCACGTACTCGGCGGTTCGCAAAGAGATGGGTTGAGTTGAATGTAGCATTCTGTTAGTGAAGCATATCCCAGCTATCTAACCCCTCCCTTCATATGACAAATAAATAAATAAAAAATGAATTTACTAAACAAATTATTTACTAAATCAAAAATAGATTGTCCAAGATGTTTGGGTAAAGGAAAGGTTGATTTAGAGGATATAAAAAGGCTCAAAAAAGAATTAATATGGTTGCCGGGAAAATGTGCCTATTGCAATGGTTTGGGTAAAGTAAGTTCAGATATGCCTACAAAAGTTTCGGTTGACAATTCCTATCTAACAATTGATATTACCCAAGAAGAAAGAAATAAGTTAATAAACAACGACCCTGATGCGATAGAAAGGGCAAATCATTTTGATGCTGAAATTGATGACTATATCAAACAAGTTAAATATCTTCATTTCGTTGCCAAATTAGAAGCTAACATGATTGCAGATTTTTATTTAATTCCAAAGGCCAATCACGAAATTTTACCAAACGAAAAAGAAGATCTGCTTAATTATATTGAAAAAATCATTAATTCCGAAAAAGAGAATTAAAAAAGAGAATAACTACCCTCTCTTTATTCCAATAAAAAAGGACAACCCTAAAGTTGTCCTTACAATTGAGCCGATAGAGGGACTCGAACCCACGACCTGCTGATTACAAATCAGCTGCTCTAGCCAGCTGAGCTACACCGGCGTCTCAATGTGAGTGCAAATATAAATTTGAAAATCAAATTTCCAAAGCTATTTGCAACTTTTTTTATAGAAAAAAGTCTTTAAAGTGCGTTCACTTTTTCAACTAATTCAATTGCAGCAGTTTCCAAATCTTTTTGAACTTGCTTTAAATGTGCTTTTCTGTTTTCAATTGAACGATCATTTACTTTTGTAATCAAAGTATCAAAGGTTACAATTGCCTCATCAATTAATGCATTTGTTTTTTCTGTTGGTTTTCCGCTTGTAGTCATTTCATGCATATAAACTGCTTCAATAATATCACCTAACACAAAATTGATGTCTTTCTTCAAATTTTTAATACTTGCCATTTTTCTTT
>JAUXNR010000744.1 GCA_030682755.1 Flavobacterium sp. | reverse complement strand
TAATGCTTTTTTCACTAAAGTATATTTCATTTAATTTTTCAATAGGGAACAAAAACCCATCAATCGCGAGAACACAATCTTGACAATTTAAGTCATCTAATTTGAAAGAATCATTTATAAATCGATCTAAATTATATTCTTTTAGTCTAAATAATTGTGACTTGAACTTTTGGTGTATTAGAATAGTTTTACCTCTTTTATCTACAATAATTCTATCAATATTATTCTTGTTAAGAAAAAAATTTTCAAAAACAATTTCTTCATCATTTAAATAGAATTTATAATTAGTGTTATACTTTTCAATGATTTTATTTCTGTCATAATTAATGTTTTTGGTTGAACAGCCAAAACATATAATTAATACTATGAAGTAGATAAATTTCATTTATAAAATAGAATAAAGTACTGGTTTAGATGGCGAAGCATCATTTTCAAACGAAGCAATCTGTAAATTCAATAAATAACTTCCATCTTTCACATTATCATCCACAAAAATCAATTCCGTAATCGTAGCATTTTTTCGTGCATCTTCATTTAAATTGTTGACATCTTTCACGTTCCAAAAGGCTTTGTGAGCTAATAATTTGCCTTCGTCTTTTTCTTTATCCACACTTGGTAAATCGATTAATAAATGTTGAATACCGCTTTCGCGAATGAAAGTTGCTGCTTCTTCATGCAAATAAGGCGGATTGGTATGTGAATAATTCTTGGATTTTTTTTCTTCCAAATTTGGTAAGGTTCGGATGATAATTGCTTCCGGAATTGTATTACCTAATGCTTTTTCCACTTGATTTTTCGTAATCACAAAATCATCTCCCTGTTTTTCAGGTTGAATAGAGATCAATTGAGCGTTGAAAAAAAATGTTTTCAGAGCTTGATTGATGCTGTAAAATTCCTTTGTTATATGTCCCAAACATTCTGTGTGCGTACCGTGACCGTGCGGATTGAAAAAAATATTGTTGAAATTGGTCGTTGCACCGCCTTTCACACTTCCCACCCACGTACCAAAACGAACGGGTTCAATTTGTGGTTTTTCGATATACCACGCAATGGGATTGTTTTCAGTATTGGATAATGGAAGCGAAATATCAATAGGTTTTGATAAATCAACTTGGAAGGTTTTGTTTTGGTGGGTGATGGTTGCTTTCATATTTTATTTAACCGCAAAGGACGCAAAGGTTTACGCAAAGTTCGCTAAGATTTTATAAGTTATTGGCAATTCGCTTAATACCATTTTTAATCAAGGCAACATTGAAATTTATGAGTAATCCAAGTTTGCAATCTGTAAGTTTTAAATAAGTAAGCAGTTGAGCAAAATGAACATCATTTAAAGTTTCAACTGATTTTATTTCTACAATTAATTTATTTTCAATTATTAAGTCGATTCGATATCCAATTTCTAATTTTACATCTTCATAAATTAGTGGTAGAGCTTTTTGTTTTTCAATTTTCAGACCTGTTTTATTTAATTCATAAAACAAACATTCTTCATAAGCACTCTCTAAGAGGCCCGGGCCAAGACTTTTGTGTATTTTATAAGCACAATTAACCACAATTTTTGATAATTCATTTTCTGTCATACTATTTTCTTTTTGGCGTTTATGTATTCCTTAACTCTGCGTCCTTTGCGTAAAACTTTGCGTCCTTTGCGGTTAATTATTCCAAATTTAATAAAAACAAATCACTTGCAATTCCATCACTTAAAAACTTTCCTTTTCGAGTGGTTCGCAAAATGTTTTCATCTACAAAAAGCAAATGATCTTCGATGTATTTGGCGGCTTGTTGGTTGAGGTATTCTAAATAGGTTTGTCCAAATTCGGTTTGAATTCTATCTAACGAAATCCCCCAAATCGTCCGCAATCCCGTCATTACATATTCATTATACCGATCTGTTTTGGATAAAGTTTCTGTTTCAATCGGTAATTTTCCTTCTTGAATGGATTTAATGTATAACGAATTATTCGATACATTCCAACCTCTTTTTTCACCATCATAACTATGAGCCGACGGACCAATGCCGATGTATTTTTTTCCCAACCAATAACTCGAATTGTTTTTGGAAAAATAGTTTTCCTTTCCAAAATTGGATAATTCGTAGTGTATAAATCCGGCCTCTTCCAATTTTTCAACTAAAATTTCAAAATGTTCCTGAGCGACTTCGTCTTCAGGTGGCGGAATAACTCCTTTTTGAATAAACGAATGCAAAGCCGTTTTTGGTTCCACCGTCAACGCATAACTTGAAATATGCGGAATGCCAAAAGACAAAGCGGTTTCAATATTCTGAATCCATTTTTTATTGCTCATTCCCGGAATTCCGTAAATTAAATCGAGGGAAATGTTATCGAAATGTTTCGTTGCTTCTTCCAAGCAGTTTTTTGCTTCATCGGCATTATGGGCACGATTCATCATCTTCAAATCATCTTCAAAAAAAGATTGAATACCGATGGAGAGACGGTTAATTCGATTGTTGGATAGTTCGATTATTAGATTATTCGATAAATCGTCGGGATTCGCTTCAACTGTAATTTCGGGGTTTTCAATGACATTATAGTTTTTAAAAACTGCATCAATCAACAATCGTAAATCTTCAATCGCTAATACTGATGGCGTTCCTCCACCAAAATAAATAGTTTCTATTATTTCATTTTTGAATTCTTCTTTTCGCAACTGAATTTCTTTTGCTAAAGCCCAAACCATCTCGTCTTTTTTCTTCATTGAAGTTGAAAAGTGAAAATCACAGTAATGACAAGCTTGCTTGCAGAAAGGGATATGGATGTAGAGGCCGGACATATTTTAGTTAGCAGTTAAAATCTCATTTGATAGTATTATGTTTACAAATTAAAAATAAAACTTTGTCAAATTATTTTTAATTAAATTATAATTCGGAAGAATAAAGATGAAAGATTAATTTAGTAAATTAAAACATCTAGCTAAACTAATTAGAATTTGTAATTAATTTAAAATCACCATCGGTTACTTGAATGATATCGCTGGGGTTATTTGGATTTACAGCTGTAAAAAAATAGGTCCCGTACATGATAGAGTTCTCGTATTTTGTGATAGTTAATTGTCCACTTGTCTTGTAGTTAACTAGGGTATTACTAATAATATCATATTTAGCTAGTTTAACATTGTTACTGATATCTGTATTAGTAAAATTGTATATTGTTTCATTTAAAAAACTGACTCCATTGGGTAAGTTATAATTGATGCTAATTCTATATTCATTATCATCGTAATCATGATGAGTATAGTTCTTTGATAAGGATCCTATAGGAATTATTGTTGATTCATCCCTAATTTTAACCCACTCCGTGCCATTAATTTTAGCTTGATTTTTTAAATTAAAAACGCTCGGAACAAGTTCAACATATTTAAGATCAAAACTACCTCGAACGTATTTTGATTCAGAAGTTAAATCAGCTGAATCTGCAAATAAATAACCATCAAAAGTGCCTTTGACTCTTTTATTAACCTCATCAACTGTTTCAAGATTAAAATTGAAAAAATTTGAGCTGAAAAATTTGAATGAGTAAAAATTTCTATCTATACTCGAGGGGCCACTAGTTGGTAACTTGATGTTAAAGTAGCCAAAACGACCCGAGGCATCAAACTTTATGACTGCACCATTTGGTATACTAATGATGTTTTCTGTTTTAAAAGTAGTTGTAAAACCACTGTAATACTCTTCCCCATTTACTTCTATGGAAATAATAGACGGATAATCATCTAAAGTTTGATCATTCTCAAGTTCTTCATTACCGGAACAACTAACTATTAAAATGAATAGAGAAAAAAAAGATATCGTTAAAAATTTTTCTTTTAATTTCATAATTAGTATTGTTGATAGGATCTAAAAACACCATCAGTAAGCTGAATTATATCAGATGGGTCGTTGGGGTTAACTGCGATAAAGCTGAATGTGCCAATAAATGAATACCTTGTCAAACCATGAAATTCTTTATAAGAATAAGATGCAACTCCAGTGCAATTATAATAATCATAATTTAATGTTGAAGTGTTAAATTTGGATAGTCTTACATAATTTTCTGAACTTGAAGGATTAAAATTATAACTGCCTATTGCAGCAGAATTAGCAAAAAATATTTCGATTCTATATGGGTCGGAGGCAGTGAACACGCTAAGGTATTTTTCATTTCGGGCAATCCATCGATTAGCGTTAAAATTTGCTGAACAATATTGTTCTATTCCATTAACAACTATTCCATAGTAGGTAGATTCAGAAGCTTCATAGAGAATATCTAAATTGCCATTGATCTCTATCGACTCAGAATTCATATCTGCTTCATTTAAATATAGTTTCCCTGAGAAATTTAATTTTATCCGTTTATTGACTTCATCCAGAGAAATGATGTTAATATCAAAATAGTTAGAAGGATAATTTTCATAGTTTCTGTAATTAAAAAAACCAGGACTATTTATGCCATGAGATTCCTGATGAACATTAATTGTTCCTCCTGTTTTATCAAAATAAATTTTCAAATTATGTGTTTGTTCAGAACTTGAACCAAAGCCATAATTTGCATACAATAAAAATATATCATCCCCAATTTGGTTTATTCCACCACTGTTGTATTCATAACTATTTCTAATTGCTAATGGTAGTTTAATCCCTCCTATATCTAGATTAAAATACTCATCAGTACTATCTTGCGATGAAATATCATCATTGTTTGAGCAGCTTCCGCCAATTAGTAGCATTGCAAAAAGCAAAAGATATATACTTTTCATAAATTTTAACACATTTATACAAATGTACTTATTTTTTAACTCGGTTGTCGTTATTTTTCACAAAAGCATCCCAACCCGTATAACTTTTCTCTCCAACTACTTTCCTACTATTAAAAAAATGACAAACTGCGGCTGCCAAGCCATCCGTAGAATCCAAATTCTTAGGCAATTCTTTCAACCCTAACAACTGTTGCAACATTTTTGCCACTTGTTCTTTACTGGCGTTTCCGTTTCCGGTGATGGCCATTTTTATCTTTTTGGGTTCGTATTCAGTAATTGGAATTTGTCTAGATAAGCCCGCTGCCATCGCCACACCTTGAGCTCTTCCGAGTTTGAGCATCGATTGAACATTTTTACCAAAAAAAGGAGCTTCAATCGCAATTTCATCGGGATGATGCGTTTCTATCAACTCGATGGTGCGTTCAAAAATGACTTTTAATTTGGTGTAATGGTCGTCGTATTTACTCAAAATCAATTCGTTCAACTGAATGAATTCCATTTTTTTATTGACGACTTTAATCAAACCAAATCCCATGATGGTGGTTCCGGGGTCAATGCCTAAGATGATGCGTTCGTTTGCCATGGTTTTCTCCTGCAAGGTTTTTAAAACCTTGTAGGT
>JAUXNR010000743.1 GCA_030682755.1 Flavobacterium sp. | reverse complement strand
TTCGAAAAATCAAAAATCAAAAATCTAATAATCGAAAAATCTAACAATCGAAAAATCCAGAATGAAAGAATTAAGTGTAAATCATTTATTAGGAATCAAATACCTTCAACCGGAAGATATCAATCTCATATTTGAAACCGCCGATCATTTTAAAGAAGTAATTAATCGACCGATAAAAAAAGTACCTTCTTTACGTGATATTACCATTGCCAATATCTTTTTTGAAAACAGCACCCGAACCAAGTTGTCTTTTGAATTGGCACAAAAAAGACTTTCTGCCGATGTGATTAGTTTTTCGGCCGCCCAATCTTCTGTTAAAAAAGGAGAAACACTTATTGATACGGTAAATAACATTCTGTCAATGAAAGTGGATATGGTGGTGATGCGTCATGAGAATCCCGGAGCAGCTTACTTTCTGTCAAAAAACGTAAAAGCCAGTATCATTAATGCCGGAGACGGAGCACATGAACACCCGACACAAGCCTTGTTGGACAGTTATTCCGTTCGAGAAAAACTTGGCGATGTAGCCGGAAAGAAAGTAGTCATTGTTGGAGATATTTTACATTCCCGAGTAGCCTTGTCCAATATTTTTGCTTTGCAAATGCAAGGAGCAGAAGTAAAGGTTTGTGGTCCGAACAGTTTGATTCCAAAACACATTGAAAGTTTGGGAGTAACTGTTGAACCCAATTTAAGAAAAGCATTAGCATGGTGTGATGTTGCCAACATGCTTCGGGTTCAAAATGAACGAATGGATGTGAATTATTTTCCTTCCACCAGAGAATATGCCCAACAATACGGATTAGACAAGGCCTTATTGGATTCATTGGATAAAGAAATTGTAATCATGCATCCCGGACCAATCAACAGAGGTGTTGAGATAACTTCAGATGTTGCCGATTCCAAACAGTCTGTAATTCTGAACCAAGTAGAAAACGGAGTAGCCATAAGAATGGCAGTTATTTATCTTTTGGCTTCAAAAATTAAATAAATTTTGTATATTAGGTGCTGAGTAACTCAGAACCTCAGTATCTCAGAACCTCAAAAAAAATGAAAGTAGACATAAAAGGACATACCACTACACTTAAAAACACGCAAGGTGATTGTTTGGCTTTTTTAGAGAAAGTAACTACGCAATATGCCACTTATAAAGACCAAAATATTGTTTTGGATATGACCCATGACAAAGACGTTTCTTTAAAACAAATTAAGCTTTTTGGTGATTTATCTAAAATGCATAAGAAATCAAAAAAATCATTTGTTATCGTTGCTGATGGTATTGATTTTAATGCCGTTCCTTCAAAAATGACAGTTGTTCCTTCACTATTGGAAGCACATGATATTATTGAGATGGAAGAAATTGAACGCGATTTGGGATTTTGATTTTAGTAGGGAGTTAGAAGTAATCCTATAACCCACAACCCGCAACCCGCAACCAGTAACTTTTTAAACCTTGAAACTAACTATCCTTGGCTGTTATGCCGCAACACCACGAACCATTACCAATCCAACTTCACAAGTTTTAGAGATTAAAAACCACATGTTTTTAATTGATTGTGGCGAAGGTACGCAGGTGCAGTTGCGAAAGAACAAACTCAAATTTTCAAAAATCAATCATATTTTTATATCGCACCTTCATGGTGATCACTTTTTTGGTTTGGTAGGTTTGATTTCCACTTTTATGCTGTTGAACCGAGAAAGTGATTTACATGTTTATGGTCCAAAAGGTATTAAAGAAATTATCTTATTGCAATTGCGATATGGCAATTCGTTTACGGGATATAACTTGTATTTTCATGAATTAACATCAAAGGAGCCTGAAGTGTTGTTTGAAGATGAAAAAGTAAAAGTTGTATCTTTTCCGTTAAACCATCGTATTTATACAAATGGTTTTTTGTTTCAGGAAAAAAATAAAGAACGCAAGCTT
>JAUXNR010000738.1 GCA_030682755.1 Flavobacterium sp. | reverse complement strand
TGCCATTGCTTACGTCATTGCACACGAAGTGGGTCATCATGTACAAACCTTGTTGGGAACTTCAGGAAAAGTGCGTCAATTACAACAAAACATGAGTAAAACTGAAGCTAATAAATTATCAGTTTCGTTAGAATTACAAGCCGATTTTTATGCCGGACTTTGGACGCATTACAACAGTAAATATCTCGAAGAAGGCGATATTGAAGAAGCATTAAGTGCCGCTCAAGCAGTTGGGGATGATGCTATTCAAAAGAAAATGCAAGGACATGTTGTTCCGGATTCATTTACACACGGCACCTCTGAACAACGTGTAAAATGGTTTGGAAAAGGTTTCAAAACCGGAGACATCAGACAAGGAGATACATTTGCAGCGTTGAATTAAATTCAGTATTTCATTAAAAAAATATCTTTTTTTAAATTAAAAGTTCCCTTTTATAAAACATTCATAATTCGTTTTGTTTAAGGGATTTTTTATGAAATGTTCATGACATATTGCTAATCACTTTTATACATTTGTTTTTCCTAAAACATAAAAAATGAACGTTGGCATCGATAGCATTTCCTTTGATATTCCAAAAATATACTTACCCATTTCAACCCTTGCAATCAAGAGAAATATTGAACCTGAGAAACTAATTAAAGGTTTGGGATTGCATAAAATGAGTTTTCCCGACAAACACCAAGATGTGGTAACTTTTGCAGCTAATGCTGGTTTAAAATTAATTCAACAGGAAAATATCAATCCTTCAGAAATTACTCGAATTTACATTGGTTCAGAAAGTGGTGTGGATAGTTCAAAACCAATTGCTTCCTATGTTTTATCTTTATTGGAAAGTAAATTAGGCGAAGGTTCTTTTAGAAATTGTGACGTTGTAGATTTAACTTTTGCATGTATTGGTGGTGTAGATGCGTTGCAAAATTGTTTGGATTACATTCGATTAAATCCAACCAAAAAAGCGATTGTCATTGCCTCTGACAATGCCAAATATGATTTAGAATCCAGTGGTGAATATACACAAGGTGCCGGTGCTATTGCGATGTTGATTACTTCAAATCCAAGAGTTCTAAGTTTTTCTAATGAAGTTGGTGTTTCTACTGAAGGTGTTTTTGATTTTTTTAAACCGAGAAGAACTTTTTCCAAAATAGACATAACAAATTCTTCCGAAAATAAGGAATGGTTTGGTGTTTTAGAAAATGAAATTTCCATATACAAAGAACAACCTGTTTTTGACGGACAGTATTCCAATCAATGCTACATCAACCGAATTACAGAAGCGTATAATCATTTTAAAAAAGAGCGTCAGCAAACCGGAAAAGTTTATGAAAACTGGGTTGCGATTCTGATGCATCTACCCTACTGTTTCCAAGGAAGACGCACATTTATTGAAATTTTTGCCAATGAAAATCCGGAATTGCTAAACAAGCAAATCGGTGAAAATGAAAAAGATAAATTGAAAGCATTGACCAAAAGTCCGGAATATTTGGAACTCATCAATCAAAAAATTTATCCTTCTGAAATTGCTTCAGGCCAAGTTGGAAACATTTATACCGGCTCTATTTTTCTGGGTTTACTTTCCTCTTTATGTTATCATGCTCAACAAAATTCAGCTTTAGAAAATAAAAAAGTTGGTTTTATTGCTTATGGAAGTGGTTCCAAATCAAAAGTGTTTGAAGCTACTGTTTCTGAAAATTGGAAATCCGTTATCAATCACATCAATCTCTTTGAAACTTTAGAGAACAATCATCCCATTGATTTTGAAACTTATGAAAAATTACATAAAAAAGAACAAGAACATTCGTTTTTAGCACCAAAAAATGAGTTTGTTTTAAAATCGATTGAAAAAGAAAATTCGGTTTTGGTTGGTGCAAGGTATTATAAATATGTAGAGTAAACTACCCCAGCCATCCCTCTCTATCCAAACTCCGATATTGAATCGCTTCTGCAATATGATTCGGTTTGATGTCTTCTGAAGCTTCCAAATCGGCAATGGTTCTGGCCACTTTGAGAATTCTATCATAAGCTCTGGCTGATAAATTCAAACGCTCCATTGCTGTTTTTAATAGGCTCAATGAAGCATCATCCAATGCACAATATTCACGAATGTGTTTGCTTCCCATTTGAGCATTATAATGGATAGAATCAAATTCCTCAAAACGCTTGGATTGAATTTCTCGGGCATGTGTGACTCTTTTTCTAATTTTAACACTGCTTTCTGCTTTCCTTGCTTCTGTCATTTTTTCAAACGGAACAGGATTTACTTCAATATGAATATCAATTCTATCCAAAAGAGGTCCTGAAATTTTACTCAAATACCGCTGCATTTCCATTGGTGAGGAACTTACAGGAGCATTAGGATCATTGAAATAACCACCCGGACTCGGATTCATACTGGCAACCAACATGAATGATGACGGATATGTAATGGTAAACTTTGCTCTTGAAATAGTTACTTCTCTGTCTTCCAAAGGTTGTCGCATCACTTCTAAAACTTCCCGTTTAAACTCCGGTAGTTCATCTAAAAATAAAACCCCATTGTGAGCCAGTGAAATTTCACCTGGTTGCGGATAACTTCCACCACCAACAAGAGAAACAGACGACGCCGTATGATGCGGACTTCTAAACGGTCTTTGACTCATCAAGCCTACTTCCTTTGTCTTTCCGGCAACGGAGTGAATCTTGGTGGTTTCCAACGCTTCTTTCATCGTCATTGGAGGCAAAATACTTGGCAATCTTTTGGCTAACATCGTTTTTCCTGAACCCGGCGGACCTATTAAAATAATATTATGTCCTCCTGCTGCGGCAATTTCCATACAACGCTTGATTCCTTCCTGACCTTTTACATCCGAAAAATCATGTTCAGGAAAATCTAAGGTTCTTGAAAATTCCATATCTGTATCAATTCGAGTTGGCTCAATGGTTCCCCTTCCTTCAAAAAAGTCAATCACTTGAAGTACATTCTCTATTCCATAAACATCTAAACCTTCAACTATGGCAGCCTCTTTTACGTTTTGAATAGGCAAAATAAAACCTTTGAAGCCTTCTTCTTTTGCTTTAATAGCAATTGATAAAGCTCCTTTAATGGGTTGCAAACCACCATCTAAAGAAAGTTCGCCCATAATGATATAATGCTCCAATTCTTCAGCTTTAATTTGACCTGAAGCTACCAGAATACCAATAGCCAACGTAAGGTCATAAGCAGAACCTTCTTTTCGCAAATCGGCCGGAGCCATGTTGATGGTGATTTTTTTTACGGGCAAGTAATACCCATTGTTTTTTAAAGCAGCTGCAATGCGATAACTGCTTTCTTTAATGGCAATGTCGGGTAAACCGACCAAGTGGTAGCCCACTCCTTTATCAATATTTACTTCTACAGTAATAGTGGTGGCTTCAACACCGAAAACGGCACTTCCAAATACTTTAACTAACATGGCGTATAAATTTATCTATGACAAATATCACAAATTCATTGATAGAAATAAAGTAATTTTGAAAAAATTTATTCTATTACCATGAAATTTCTGAAAATTTCAATCAACATCCTGTTTTTTTCTGTGTCAATGGCAATCTATTCACAACAAATTACTGCAGAAAATCAGCAAATTTGGGTGGGATATATTACACAATCTAAAATTTCAGAACCAATTTCAATATGGAATGATTTTCATTGGGTTCCGGAAAGTTTCTTCATTGCAAGAACAGGATTAACACTTCATGTCAATAATGCATTAAAAACCACTTCAACACTTGGATATGCTCATGCTTGGTTTTATCCTCCTCCCGGAAATAAAACATTCAGACCGGAACATCGTGTTTGGGGTCAGACCACTTTTAGTCATCAAATAGAAAGCTTTCGGTTTTTTCATCGCATTCGGTATGAAGCGAGATTTAGAGGTGTTATAACTGAAGATTATCTGCAAAATGAATTCAATTTTAACTATCGATTCAGGTATTTATTTCAAACCAGATACTTTTTCAAAAACCAACAAAAGGGGCAGCTTTTTATCATAGCTTCAGATGAAATTTTGTTTAATGCCGGTCATGAAATTAAAGATGGTTTCCGATTAGACCAAAACAGAATTTCACTTGGAATGGGTTATCAAATTAAGAATGTAACTTTTCAACTGGCCTACATGAATCAATTGATTGAATCTAACACCGATTTTTCTTTTCGGATGAATCATAATATTCAATTTTTAGTGTTTCATAATTTTGATTTAAGAAAAAAGACACAATAAAAATGATTCTTTAAGTTTTAAAAACATTAGAAAACAAACCTAGCTTGTTCATTTAAAAGTCTTCTGCAATCTTCCTTAAAAACGCTTTTATTTTTTATTTTGTACCTTTGCACTCATCAAATTGATTTGTTTGGATTAACTTATTGCTATTTTCAGTCATTCTACTAATCCAAATTTTTGATTTCAACATAATGAAATCGTCTTAAAATCATTAAACAGTTTAACTGTTCATATGTCATGGGAGAATCCCAAATACGACAAAAATAATCAAACTTAAAAAAAATAGAAAAGGCAATTTGTCTTTGAATTTTTAATAGAAATGAATTATGGAATTTATACTCATTAACCCTCAAACAGGAAATCATCCAACTTATTCCCCAACTATTATTGCTGAATTTTTGTTCACTCATTTGGAACAATATGGCGATAAAACCGAAGATATTTTGAAATGCATCGATTATGTAATGAATCCATCAAAAGGCGGCACTATCGTCATTGGTTTGGATGAAAATAAAATAGTTGGTGTAGTTATTTTGAACAACACCGGCATGAAAGATTATATCCCCGAAAACATTCTGGTTTACATCGCTATTGATAATTCGCAACGCGGAAAAGGCTTCGGAAAAAAATTA
>JAUXNR010000734.1 GCA_030682755.1 Flavobacterium sp. | reverse complement strand
TATTTTAGAAAAAGAGGTAGAATGGGCAAAGTTAATTCAATTTTTTGTTGAATATCTATTTTGCTGTTAATTATTTCGTTTGATTGATTTATGTGTCCTTTGTCATTATCACTCAAATTCAATTTTTCCTTTTGTAAGTATTTTAAAGCTCGTCTGATCGCATCAAGAGTTCTAATCATTTCACCTTGTTTCATTTGACCATTATGAATTGCTTCTATTACTTTAGAGATTTTTTCTTCAATATTTATCAATGTCTTTTGACTCTGTTGTATTTCAATTAAGCTATTCATAACTGCTTGTTGAATCTCTGAAATTTGTTTTTCACTCCCTTGAATTTGAATCCATCGTTTCGAAATTTCTTCCAATATGAAAATATAATAACTTTCTACTACGGATTGGCTACATTCAGAAAAGATTTCTATTCGATTTTGGTCTAATGGTATGATCTTGAATTCTATTACACTATCAATTGGATAAGCAGTTTGGGCATCACCTATTGGTGGGGTTACATAATGGCCGTGCATGCACATATAAAAACTACCAGAATATCCCTTTTGATGTAGCCGAGCCTGCTGTAAAGATATATAACCTTTTTCAGTTGGAAAATCTCTTTGTGATGCGTCAAGGGTGAAATCTCTTATCCAGTTACAAAAAAATTCTTGGGAAGTATTGATTATGAAATTTGTTTTCATTTTTTATAGTATATATGTTTATTATGGAAAAAGTAGACTTTACCTTCCCACAACTTTATCTTCAATTTGCCTGTAAACGTCTCTGCCTTTGGCGTCTCGTTTTACAGCGAATAAAAACAAGCCTTTGCCATTACTTTTCTTTTCCCAAAGTTCGCCGATATTGATTTTTTCCTTTGAATCATCATTGGTTTCATATGGCTTACCTTTGTATTCGATTACCAGAATTCGTCCATCATTTAATAAAGCGACGAAATCTGGATAAAAATAATCGGTGGAGGTTGGAAGTCTGAATGAATTATCTCTTCTACTGAGGTTTCTTACCCAACAACGAATAGCCATATTCCTGTCAATCGCCTGGGCACACTCGAACTCTTCACCTTCTGATTCCAGTTCTCCAACAAGTGGGTAATAATTCTTGTTCCAAATATATC
>JAUXNR010000731.1 GCA_030682755.1 Flavobacterium sp. | reverse complement strand
ACAGCAAACCGCATGGGATTGGATGAAAACAAGGTTTTGATAAACATTCAACGTTATGGAAACACAACTTCTGCAACATTACCTTTGTTGCTAAGCGATTTTGAACATAAACTTAAAAAAGGAGATAATTTAATATTTGCCGCTTTTGGCGGTGGATTTACCTGGGGTTCTATTTATCTTAAATGGGCATACGATAAAAATTAAACTAAACTAAACCAAAATATCATGGATATTAGAGAAATTCAAAACCTAATCAAATTTGTAGCAAAATCTGGAGCTACTGAAGTAAAATTAGAAATGGATGATTTTAAGATCACCATCAAAACTACAGAAGCCGGTGCAGCTGAGGCTTCTTATTTCCAACATTATCCTTCGGGACAACCAATGCAACAAATGGTTCAACAGCCTGTTGCTCAAGCTCCGGCTCCAAGTGCACCTGCAGTTCCGGCAGCACCTGCAGCTGATGACAATTCAAAATATATTGTGATTAAATCACCAATGATTGGAACATTATACAGAAAACCGGCTCCTGATAAATCTCCTTTTGTTGAAGTAGGTGCATCAATTTCAAAAGGAGATACTGTTTGTGTGATTGAGGCCATGAAGTTATTCAATGAAATTGAATCAGAAGTTTCAGGAAAAATTGTGAAAATTCTTGTGGATGACATGTCTCCGGTGGAATTTGATCAACCATTATTCCTAGTAGACCCATCTTAAATTTTAGATTTTTAGATTTTCAGACAATCTGCATTTTATTATTGTATAAGGTCTGAAAATCAAACAATCAAATTATCTAATAATCTAAATAAATAAAGATGTTTAAAAAAATATTAATTGCCAACAGAGGAGAAATTGCACTTCGTGTGATTAGAACTTGTAGAGAAATGGGGATAAAAACCGTGGCAGTTTATTCTACTGCAGACGCTGAAAGTCTTCATGTGAAGTTTGCTGATGAAGCGGTTTGTATTGGTCCGCCACCAAGTAATTTATCCTATCTAAAGATGTCAAATATCATTGCTGCTGCAGAAATTACAAATGCAGACGCAATACATCCAGGCTATGGATTTTTATCAGAAAATGCTAAGTTCTCTAAAATTTGTCAAGAACACGGTATAAAATTTATCGGTGCTTCACCGGAAATGATTGACAGAATGGGAGATAAAGCTTCGGCAAAAGCTACCATGAAAGCTGCAGGAGTTCCATGTGTTCCGGGTTCTGATGGATTGTTAGAATCATTTGAAGAAGCTGCCAAAATTGCCAAAGAAATGGGTTATCCTGTGATGTTAAAAGCAACAGCTGGTGGTGGAGGAAAAGGAATGCGTGCCGTTTGGAAAGCAGATGAACTTCAAAAAGCTTGGGAGAGTGCTCGTCAAGAATCTGCTGCTGCCTTCGGAAACGACGGGATGTATATGGAAAAATTGATTGAGGAACCACGTCATATTGAAATTCAAATTGTTGGTGATGCTTATTGGAAAGCTTGTCACCTCTCAGAAAGAGATTGTTCTGTGCAACGTCGTCACAAAAAATTGACATAGGAAACACCTTCTCCGTTTTTGACTGATGAAATGCGAAACAAATTGGGTGAAGCAGCTGTAAAATCTGCTGAATTTATAAAATA
>JAUXNR010000729.1 GCA_030682755.1 Flavobacterium sp. | reverse complement strand
TTCAAAGTGGATGCCTTGGGAATTGGGTTACTTTGACGGAATAAAAGGAACTGTAGCAGTATTACCAATTTCAAGAACAAGTAAAAGTAGTTTTCAAGGCTCTGAATACTTAGGAATTTATTATTACATACAGATCGATACGGTTAGTGGGACAAACAATACGGCACTATGGGTTTATGAGACAGCATCTAAATACATAATTTTCGACAGTTGGCTATCTGGAAGTAAACCAATACAAAGATGAAAACAAACAGACAAATAGAATCTTTCATAAAAGAATTCGTAAAAGACTTGGCAGAAAACAACGTGGCAGTTTTTGCAGGTGCAGGTATGTCAAAGTCCGCAGGGTATGTTAATTGGGCAGACTTATTAAGAGATATTGCTACGGAATTGGGACTAAGCGTAGATAAAGAACATGATTTAATTTCAATTGCACAATATCATGTAAATGAAAACCGGGGCAAGGCTAGAATCAATAAGAAAATACTTGAAGAATTTGCACAAGAAGCTGAAGCAACAGAAAATCATAATATTTTCGCACGTCTTCCAGTTACAACTTTTTGGACCACAAACTATGACACATTAATTGAGGATTCTCTAAAATCGGCTAACAAAGTAGTTGACATCAAGCATCAGGTAAAACAGTTGGCGAATACAAGACCAAAAAGAGATGTGGTAGTTTATAAAATGCACGGTGATGTTCACCACCCTGCTGATGCTATACTTACTAAAGAACAATATGAATCTTATTACAAAACCCATGAGGCGTTTGTTACAGCTCTAAGTGGAGACCTTATTTCCAAAACATTTCTTTTTGTTGGATTTAGTTTCACTGACCCAAATCTTGATTATGTTTTAAGCCGCTTAAATATACAGTTCGGTGAAAATAGCCGACAACATTATTGTTTTATCAAGAAACAAAGTCAAGGGAAGGACGATGAAGAAATGTTCAAATACAATTTGAGAAAGCAAGAGTTAATGATAAACGATTTGATGCGTTACAAGATAAAAACCATATTGGTTGAAGAGTATTCGGACATAACAGAAATTTTAGTAGAAATTGAAAGGAGATTCAGAAAAAAAACTGTTTTCATTTCGGGAAGTGCAGAAGTATACGGAGTATGGAACAGAAACGAAGCACAAAGTTTTATTCACTCATTAAGTAAAAGTATTGTTTCATCAGGATTCAGAATTATAAATGGTTTTGGTTGGGGCGTTGGTAGTGCTGTTATCAATGGTGCTTTAGAAGCTGTTTATGAGAAACCTGAAAGATATTCTGAAGACCAATTAATAATGAGACCTTTTCCACAATTTGAAACAGGCGAAAAAAAATTGCCTGATCTCTGGGAAGAATATAGACAAAGAATGATTTCATTAGCAGGGATTGCAGTATTTATTTTTGGCAACAAAAATGACGGGAAAGGAAATGTTATTTCAGCTAACGGAGTAAAAAGAGAATTTGAAATTGCTATTTTACAAGGGTTAATTCCTATTCCAATTGCTGCGACAGGATACATCACACAAGAAATATTTGATGAAATATTTAAAGCACCTGAGAAATATTATGACGGAATGGAATGGATAATTCCAATCATTAAGGAATTAGCTTCTGACAAATTATCTGTAGAAGAAATAATTCAAAAAGTAATTACAATTATTAAAACAGTAAACAAATAAATTATGGCGAGAACAGTTTTTTTTAGCTTCCATTATCAAAGAGATATATGGAGAGTGAACCAGATTCGAAGCATTCCAAATATTACAGGCAATGCTGCTGCGGGTTTTAAAGATGCCTCATTATGGGAAGAGTCAAAAAATAAAAGTGACGAGGCTATAAAAAAAATGATTGACAATGCTCTTGTAGGCACATCAGTAACGGTTGTATTTATTGGTGCTAAAAGCGCAGGTAGAAAATTTATAAATTATGAAATTCAAAAATCTTTAGAAAGGGGAAACGGTCTTGTTGGAATTCAAATACACCACCTTAAAAATCATCAAGGCGAAACTGATGATGCGGGAGAGATTCCAAGAGCTATTGAAGCAGCAGGATTTAAAGTATATAAATATGTGGATGTAGAGAAACTTGCTAATAGAATTGAAGAAGCTGCAAAATTAGCAGGTAAATAGAGAAAACTTGACAGACAAAAAGCACTGGGCGTACCACGGGTAACCGTTGCACAACCCCTTCAAAAAACACAATTTTGCAACTAATTACAAAAAACAACCTCGTTTAGTGTTTTCTAAGCGAGGTTTAATTTTATAATAAAGTTGGTATTTCTAAAAGTAAGCAAATTCAAAATGATACTTTTAAAAGCTAAAAGAATGGTTTTTAAACAAGTTGATATCTTCCTTTTCTTTTTTAAGAAACAAATTTACCTAAAAACTGCAAATACTAAATCACATTCCCAAAATTATATAACACCAAATCCTTTAAAAATGCTTAACTTTATGGTTTCATCAAAATAGCAACAGCTCAGTAATTTAATATATAGCGTTATGGATCCAAAAAGTTATGATACCGTTACAGAAGCGATGGCCGATCTTAAAAAACAGGGTTACACGATTGATTTTTCCATAGTGACAGAAAAGGACTGCCTTATTTGTGATTTAACCTCTACAGTGTTGTCGCCGGATGATTTTGAAATTGACAGTTTCTACCGATTTGAAGGTGATAGCGATCCGGGTGACCAAATGATTGTGTATGCCATTTCTTCAAAAGATAATACTCTGAAGGGAATCGTTGTTAACGCTTATGGGATTTATGCGGACAACTCGACTTTTAAAATTATAAAAAAATTGGACACTCATCCTAGGCAATAGTAGTATGTGGAAAGTTTGCAGTTTTCAGTCGCAGTGGCAGTTTTTATCAATGGATTTTTTGTTTTCTGAGTGATAAAATT
>JAUXNR010000726.1 GCA_030682755.1 Flavobacterium sp. | reverse complement strand
TGCTCTTGGTGGCGACTTAAATAATGTGGAAATATTTTATAATCGAGGAGTAAGATACATTACGCTTTGTCATACAAAAAACAACGATTTATGCGATTCGAGTACTGATACTATTGAGCATAATGGCGTTAGTGAGTTTGGGATAAAAGTGGTTGAAGAAATGAATCGGTTGGGAATGCTAATTGATGTTTCGCATATTTCGGATAAAGCTTTTTACGATGTAATTGAACAAAGTAAAACTCCAGTTATTGCTTCACATTCAAGTTCTAGGGCAATTTGCAATTCGCCCAGAAACATGACCGATGATATGTTGCTTAAACTTTCTGAAAACGGAGGCGTAGCACAGGTTTGTATTTTAAGCTCTTATCTTAAAGAAACGCCGCGTAATCCAAAGGCAGATAGTATGCTTGTTGCTCTTCGCCAAAAATATAATAACTACGAAAGTCTGAGCGACGAACTACAAAAAGAAGCAGGCAGAGAATGGCGTTCGATAAATAAATTATTTCCTCAAGAATTAGCAACAGTTCAAGATGTAGTTGATAACATTGATCATATTGTAAAGATTGCAGGAATTGATCATGTTGGAATAGGTACTGATTTTGATGGTGGTGGAGGTGTTGAAGGCTGTTTCGATACAAGTGAGTTGCCCAACATTACCATTGAGTTAGTTCGAAGAGGATATACCGAAGAAGAAATTTTTAAAATTTGGGGAGGAAATTTTTTGCGTGTTATGCGTGAAAATGAAGTTTTTGCGAAAAAATAAAATAAAGTCCGGGATTTAGAGTCCGGACTTTATTTTTGACAATAATATCTAAATCTCTTCTGTTTCAACAATTTTAGCTAAAACATCGGCATAGGGGAGGAAAAGGTATTTATTTCCTTCAAACTCAATTTCTGTGCCGGCATATTTCTTGTAAAAAACTACATCACCTTTACTAATTCCAACATTTTCAATAACTCCAACTGCCACAACTTTAGCATATTGTGGTTGTTCTTTGGCTGATTCCGGAATAATAATTCCTGATGCTGTTTTTTGTTCTGCTTTATCTTTCGAA
>JAUXNR010000721.1 GCA_030682755.1 Flavobacterium sp. | reverse complement strand
GAAGTACAAAAACAAATAATCAGCAGGACGTGGCAGAAATCGCAAAACAGAATCAACTTGTTTCACATAATTATGTGGATATTTTGCTCCGAGTTGATAGGTTGGCATCCCTCCAAAAGCGGAATTGGTCCAAAAGGGTTCTTCGCCGGATTCTGCTCTAAAATCATTTTGTTCTTTGGCCATTCCGGTATATTGCACAATATCGGACTGAAAAATCTTTTTACCTTGAAGAACCGGATAAAAATAGAAGATAGCAACCACTACAAACCCAAGTATTGCCAAAAGGTGTGGTAAAAATTTTGATGCGTTTTTCATGTTTGGAAAATTGATAAGCTCTAAACTTATGTAATAATAAGAAAATTAAATTTCATTGAATTTAAAAAATTCCTTTATTCTTTGATTTCTTCAAAATCAACGTATTCTCCAATCTGTTTTTTCACTTTAGGAGTTCCTTGATTTGTAGTTGGATTGGGTGGTGTTTGCTGATTTTGTTGTTGAAAATTTTCGGCTTGCTGCTTGAAATTTTTCTCTGCTTTTTGAACCATTTTTCGCAAAAGAAAAGGCATAAAAATACGAGCTAAAATTTTAAAGGCATAATAAATCCCTACAATAATCAAGATAGTTCTAATAAATCCTGGTACAGATGCTGTTTGCATTAAGATAATATTTTTGGTAAAAATAAGAATTCCAACCCTCAAAAATAAATGAACTTTCATAAAATAATAATAAAAAACACTATTTTTGGTTCTTATTGAGCTTACCAATCCCAAATAGCTATGACTACATTAAAAAAATCATCTTTTCTTTTCACTTTATTTTTGGTTCAACTTTCGTTTGGTCAACATACAGATGTGATTAATTCCAACCGCCCGGGTGAATCAATGACCGCCTATTCTGTTGGTAAAACCGTTTTTCAAATGGAAAGCGGGATCTATTTTAACAGAGAAGATCATAGACTTTTGGGTTATGAAGCAACCGGAATGGGGTTGAATCTTGATTTACGATATGGTTTTTTCTTAGAACAATTGGAATTTGTACTCAACTCTCAAATGCAATTTGATCAATATACTGCTCCTCTTGTTCAAGACAATCGTTCGGGTTTTAGAAATTTGACCTTTGGTGCCAAATATTTATTTTATGATCCTTATAAAAATTATGAGAAAAAAGTAAATATTTACAGTTGGAAAGCCAATCAAAAATTTAATTGGAGACGTTTATTACCCGCTGTTGCTGTTTATGCAGGTGCAAATTTTGTGGTGGGCGATGCTTTTTCATTTCCCGAAGAACCGTCTTTTAGTCCGAAAGCTATGGTGGTTACCCAACAACATTTAACCAATCATTTGGTTTTTGTAACCAATATTTTTGCTGATAGAATTGGTACAGATTTTCAATCTTTTGGTTATGTAATCACTTTAACCAATGGATTTAATGAAAAATGGTCCGGGTTTTTAGAAAACAAAGGAATACAAGGCGATTATTATGCCGATTCCATTTTAACGGTTGGAGCAGCCTATCTCTTATTTGAAAATTTTCAAATTGATGCTTCTGTAAGCAAAAACTTCAAAGATACTCCTGATATTTTTTATGGTGGCATTGGATGTTCATGGCGTTTTGACAAAAAACACCGACCAATCATGTTGGAAAAAGAAGATCCTGCTGACAAAAGAGACGGCAAGAAAAAGAAAAAAGAAAAAGAGGAGAAAAAACGTTTAGATGAAATTGAAGGATAGTTATGATTACAATTGTTGAAGCCACTACCAAAAAACAAATTAAAGATTACGTAAAGTTCCCTTTTGCCTTATATAAAAACCATCCGTATTGGGTTCCTCCTTTGATTTCAGATGAACTGGAAACCTTTGACAAAACAAAAAATCCGGCATTTGAAAACGCAGAAGCTTATTTTTATTTGGCCTATAAAGAAAATAAAATTGTGGGTAGAATTGCCGCTATCATCAATTGGGAAGAAGTCAATAACCAGCAAAAAAAGAAAGTTCGTTTTGGATGGTGGGATGTTATTGATGACATTGAAGTCACCAAAGCTTTGTTGGAAAAAGTATATGAATTAGGCAGAAAAAATAACCTTGAACATGTAGAAGGCCCTTTGGGTTTTTCCAACTTAGATAAAGTAGGAGTAGTCACTGAAGGCTTTGATTACATGGGTTCAATGATTACGTGGTACAATTTTCCATATTACAAAGACCATCTGGAAAAATTAGGTTTTGTAAAAGAAAAAGAATATTTTGAAAGTACTTTCTCTTTTTCAAATGTAGATGCCTCTCCATACTATAAAGCAAGTGATCTTATTGGAAAGCGATATGGACTGAAAGCTGTTACGTTTACCAACACCAAAGATATCTTACCCTATGTAGATGAAATGTTTGATTTGTTTAATGCATCCTACGCAAAACTAGCTTCGTTTGTGGCGGTTTCAGACAGACAAAAAGAATATTTCAAAAAGAAATACATTCCTTTTGTAAATCCGGAGTACATCATTTTTGTGGTGGATCAAGCCAATAAATTAGTGGCGTTCAGCATCGTAATGCCAAATTTTGCAGAAGCACTGAAAAAAGCAAACGGCTCTTTATTTCCTTTTGGATTTTATCATTTGTTACAAGCAAAAAAACACAGCACGGAAGTGTTGTTTTATTTAATTGGCATTGACCCTGACTACCAAAATAAAGGAGTTACCGCAATTATTTTCAAACAATACCATAAAGTTTTTGAGAAAAAAGGAATTACAAAATGCATCAGAACACCTGAATTAGAGGAAAACAATGCCATTCACAACCTTTGGAAAAACTTTGACCCAAAAGTGGATCGAAAAAGAAGAACATACAGAATAGAGTTATAAAATAAAAAACACTTCCTTATCAGAAGTGTTTTTTTATATCAAGCTTTTTCATTTTCTGAGTTCCATCACCAATTACCCATTCCCATTCACTCTTTATTTATTTAAGATACATCCACCGTAGTAGCTTCTGCAATCTTTTTATACGTACCATTAATTAGTTTCTCACGAATTGCTTCAAAAGCGGTTAACGTTTCTTCAATATCTGCCAAGGTGTGAGAAGCTGTTGGAATCATTCGCAATAAAATG
>JAUXNR010000328.1 GCA_030682755.1 Flavobacterium sp. | reverse complement strand
GCGATAACCGGGCTACGCTACACCCCGAAAAAAAGCGGAGAGACAGGGACTCGAACCCTGGCGACAGTTACCCGTCGACAGATTAGCAATCTGCTCCGTTACCACTCCGGCACCTCTCCTAAATTCTATAAGAACTCAACTTTTTTGCGGTTGCAAATGTAATGCATCATTCTATACTTTACAACAATTTTCACTTGTTTTTTTAAAGAAATAAATTTTAAAATTTTAATTGTCTTTAAGTCAGAATCATAACCCTCACTATTTTTTATTTTATAATCTTAAAAATTCAAATTAAATTTTTCATTAAAAGTAATCAGATAAAAATAAAAGCTAAATTTAGTATTTAAAATGCAAAAAAATAGCCCAAAAATGGTTAATTTCGCAATCTAAACAAACAACAAAGTCAACAAATAGAATTATGAGTAAAAATGTAGTAATTGTCTCTGCAGTCAGAACTCCAATAGGAAGTTTTATGGGTAGTTTATCAACGGTTTCAGCCCCACAATTAGGTGCTGTTGCAATTAAGGCTGCTCTTGAAAAAATCAATCTTGATCCAAAATTAGTAGATGAAGTTTTAATGGGTAATGTTGTGCAAGCGGGTGTTGGTCAAGCACCAGCCAGACAAGCTGCACTATTAGCTGGTTTACCTGATTCAGTTCCTTGTACTACAATTAATAAAGTATGTGCCTCAGGAATGAAAGCCGTTATGATGGGAGCACAAGCCATTAAAAGCGGAGAAGCAGAAATAGTTGTTGCCGGAGGTATGGAAAACATGAGTTTAATCCCTCATTATGTTCATCTAAGAAACGGATATAAATTTGGTCCAACCACATTTATTGACGGTATGCAAAAAGATGGATTAACAGATGCATATGATAACAATGCTATGGGAGTTTGTGCTGACTTGTGTGCAACAGAATATTCAATCTCAAGAGAAGAGCAAGATGCTTTTGCCGTTCAATCCTATGAACGTTCTGCAAAAGCATGGAATGAAGGTAAATTTTCTAACGAAGTTGTTCCTGTAGCCGTTCCTCAAAGAAGAGGCGAACCTATAATAGTCTCAACAGATGAAGAATTTACAAATGTGAAGTTAGACAAAATTCCGAGTTTAAATCCAGCTTTTACAAAAGATGGAACTGTAACTGCTGCAAATGCATCTACCATAAATGATGGTGCAGGTGCTGTTATTTTAATGAGTGAAGAAAAAGCA
>JAUXNR010000327.1 GCA_030682755.1 Flavobacterium sp. | reverse complement strand
ATCAATCAATCAATCAATCATCTGTCATTAATTAAAGGAGTGACAATCATCAATCAAAAACGAATAGTAATTAAAAAATTAAAAAAATGAATTATGAACATTGAAAACACAAAAGCCCAGATGAGAAAAGGGGTTTTAGAGTTTTGCATTCTTTCAGTTCTCAAAGAAAAAGAAGCCTATACATCTGAAATATTAGATACCCTTAAAGAAGCAAAGTTGTTAGTGGTTGAAGGAACTGTTTATCCGTTACTCACCAGACTAAAAAATGATGGATTACTCAACTATCGTTGGGAAGAATCAACTTCGGGACCACCAAGAAAATATTATGGCCTAACCGAAATCGGAAAGCAATTTTTAACAGAATTGAACACCACTTGGAGTGAATTGTCAAATGCTGTGAACACAATAACCATAAAAAAATAACAGTCATGAACAAAACAGTTAATATAAATTTAGGCGGTCTTTTTTTCCATATCGATGAAGACGCTTTTCAAAAAATAAGTCGATACTTCGATGCCATCAAACGTTCTTTGTCCAATGCAAACGGTCAAGATGAAATCATGAAAGACATTGAAGTGAGAATATCTGAGATTTTTTCTGAAAATAAAAAATCAGACAAACATGTTATCAATTTAAAAGATGTTGATGCCATGATAGCCATCATGGGACAACCGGAAGATTATCGGTTGGAAGAAGAAAACGGAGAAACAACACAACCATTTTCAGCATCAAAATCATCTAAAAAATTGTATCGAGACATTGATAAAAACATATTAGGTGGTGTTGCAGCAGGTTTTGGTCACTACTTTGGTGTAGATGCTTTATGGCTGCGATTGGCTTTAATCTTGTTGTTATTTGCAAGTGCTGGAACCATGATATTTGTGTATATTTTACTTTGGGTTTTAATTCCTAAAGCAATTACCACAGTAGAAAAATTGGAAATGACAGGAGAACCCGCTAATCTTTCAAATATTGAAAAAAAAGTTCGTGAAGAATTTGCCTCATTCTCAGAAAAAGTAGAAAATGCAGATTATGAAAAAATGGGAAACCAAGTTAAATCCGGTGCTGAAGAAATTGGATCTACCATCGGAAAAATATTCATGGCCATTTTTAATGTCTTCGCAAAATTTTTAGGAGGCTTAATTGTTATCATTTCAATTACAACCTTAGCAGGTTTAATCGTTGGTGTGTTTGTGGGAACCATTTTCGGGCAACCATGGCAGGAATACGTAAACGCAGTGATAAGTAGCGATTTGCCGGTTTGGGCATTAGGTTTAATATGTTTGTTTGCAATCGGAATCCCGTTTTTCTTTTTATTGATTCTAGGTTTGAAGCTGTTAATCACCAACATGAAGTCTATTGGAAATATTGTAAAATACAGCTTGTTAGCATTATGGTTAATTTCTGTAGCATTATTAATAACTTTTGGAGTACGACAAGCATCAGAAAGTGCATTTGACGCAAACAGCACACAAAAAGAATTTTTTGAAATGAATCCTTCTGATACGCTTTTTGTGAAATTTCAAAACAATGAAAACTTCACAAATAATGTGTACCGCAGGTATGACTTTACGTTTGTTGAAGACGAAAATGGTGAGGAAAAATTATTCTCTAACAATGTTAGATTTCAAATAAACTATACCTCAGAGGACAAACCTTATTATATCATTGACAAAAAAGCAGACGGTAGTTCATTGAGCAATGCAAAAAAACGTGCAGAAAAAATTGAATACAATTTAAAACTTGAAAATAACTATTTAACTTTGGATAATTATTTCTTTACAGATATTAAGCAAAAATTTAGAAATCAACGCGTTACCGTAAGATTATATATTCCAGAAGGATATTACATTAAACCTGACCAAACGTTGAACACAAGCATTGAATGGTTTGGAAGTGATTTAAGTTTTGACAACGGATTTGAGAATAAAACATACAAATTAGAAAACAGAAACCTAAAATGTGTGAATTGCAAAGAAGAAGATGAAACAGAAGAAAGTGATTCTTCTTCAACAACTGTAACAATTAACCGAAAAGGAATACAAATTCAAGAAGGTGGCTCCAATGATTTTAAAGGTTTACAAATTAACGAAGAAGGTGTAATCATTAAAAATTAGAACTCATGATAAAAATAATTCTAAATTTTGTTAAAATAGTAATTTCAGTCATTGTTGCTTTTTTGGCTACATCTTGTGAAATTAAAATAGACGGATTTGATTCTGTTAAAGGAAATGGAAATGTAGTTAATTCAACAAGAACAACAAACGAAGACTTTTCATCCATTAAAGCAAGTAGAGGATTAGACGTTGAAATCAGCCAAGGAAATGAAAACTCAATTACGATTGTTGCAGATGAAAACCTTCATGATTATATTGAAACTGATATTGATAATGGAAGTTTAAAAATCACTTCCAGTAAAAATATAAGAAGTGCAAAAGAGAAAAAAGTAAAAGTTGTTTTTAAAGAAATTGAGATGTTAAGTGCGTCAAGTGCTGCACGAATAGTAAGCAAAAGCAACCTCATCTTACCATCTTTAGACATTAAATCAAGTAGCGGAGGCGAAGTTGATGTAGTTGTAGAATCTGAAAACATAAGTTGCAAATCCAGTAGTGGCAGTACCATCAACATCTCAGGAAAAGCTATAAATTTTGAAGCATCCAGTTCAAGCGGAAGCGATATTAAAGCCAAAGAATTAATGACAAACAATAGCATCTTAGCTGCATCAAGCGGAAGCTCCATTCAAGTTTATCCCATTTTGAGTTTAAACGCAAAAGCTTCGAGCGGTAGTTCAATAGTGTATTATAATGATGCAAAATCCATTATAAAAAAATCAACATCCGGCGGAAGTATAAAATCAAAATAGATTTAATTAACAGTCAAACTTACAGACATCCTAACGTTTAGTTGGGATGTTTTTTTATATTTGTATTTAAATCTATTTCTACTATGAAAAAACAGCTTATCCTACTTGCCTTTTTTCTTGTTATTTCTTCTGCTTTTGCACAAAAAAAAGAAAAAATAAAAGGATCTAAAATTGTATCTATTGAACAAGTTGAAGTTGGAGATTTTGACAATTTAGAAATATATGACAACCTCGAAATCTTTTTAGCAAAAGGAAACAAATGTGCCATTGAAGTTGAAGCAGACGACAACCTGCATGACGCTATTGAAGTTGATTTAAAGAGTAATACCTTAAGATTACGAACCACAAAAGATATTTCCGGAGCAAAAAAAACAAGCATTCGTGTAACCTATACTGATAGTTTCAAAATGGTTGTGTTGCGAGACAATTCCACTGTAACGGCACTTTCTGAAGTGAAATTAAGTGAAACTACTTTCAAATGTTATGATGACACCAAGTTGTTTTTAAATGCAGATGTTCCAAATTTTACTTTGATAACAAACGATAAATCAAAAGTTGAATTAAATTTAAAATCAAAAGATGCCGTATTGGAAATCAATAAAAACTCATCTCTCAAAGCATTGATTGCTTCCAACAAAATCAAGTGTGATATGTATCAAAAATCAAGTGCAATCATTGAAGGTGATGTTGAAGATTTAAAATTGCGTTTAGACAATAATGCCAACTTTACCGGGAAAAAATTGTTTGCAAAAAATGCCTCTTTAATTTTAGAGGGTTCTTCAAAAAGTAGCGTTAATGCCGCAACTCGCTTGATTTTAGAATCTTCCGGAAAATCTGAACTCAACTTTTATGGCGAAGGAAAACTAGAAGTTAAACGCTTCAGCGACGAATCAAGTCTCAATAAAAAAATTAAATAAAAAACCCCGGTTATACCGGGATTTTTGTTACTCTTTACTTGCCAAATATCGTTCCGCATCCAATGCTGCCATACAGCCTGTTCCGGCTGCAGTTATTGCTTGTCTGTAAACATGATCTGCAGCATCTCCGGCTACAAAAACACCTTCAACGTTTGTTAACGCTCTTCCGGGAACATTGATAATATATCCGGTTTCGTCTAAATTTAAATAATCAGCAAAAATATCAGTGTTTGGTTTATGACCAATAGCAACGAAAAATCCGGTTGCAGGAATTTCAGTTTCAACACCGGTAGTTCTTTCTTTTACTAAAACAGAACTAACTACTTGTCCGTCTCCTTTAACTTCAACGGTTTCTGTATTTAATAAAATTTCAATGTTTTCAGTTTTGCGAACTCTCGCTTCCATGATTTTGGATGCACGGAACTTTTCGCTTCGTACCAACATCGTTACTTTTTTACACAATTTTGATAAATAATGTGCTTCTTCACAAGCCGAATCTCCTGCTCCAACAATGACTACTTCTTGGTTTCTATAGAAAAATCCGTCACAAACCGCACAAGCAGAAACACCACCACCCATTTGCAAATAGTGTTGTTCAGAAGGCAATCCCAAATATTTTGCCGAAGCTCCTGTAGAAATAATTACCGTCTCACAATGAATTTCTTTAGTGTCATTTACCCAAACTTTATGGATAGGTCCTGAAAAATCTACTTTAGTTGCCCAGCCGTCACGAATATCTGTTCCAAAACGTTTGGCTTGTTCTTGCAATTGAATCATCATCTCCGGACCGGTAACACCATCAGGATAACCTGGAAAATTTTCCACTTCATTGGTTGTTGTCAATTGTCCACCAGGTTGAGTTCCTTGATATAAAACCGGAAACATATTGGCTCTTGCCGCATAAATTGCAGCTGTATATCCCGCAGGACCTGAACCAATAATCAAACATTTAACTTTTTCTATCGTATCAGACATAACTTTTGTTTTCTAAATTTCGATGCAAATGTAACTTTTTAATAAAAATTATTGCTTAATTGTTCATTAGTTTTAATAATTTTCGAATAGTATAATTTTATTTAAAATTAGGTTTGGTAAAACTAATTTTAGTTCTATATTTGCACCCTCCAAAAGAGATTTTTTTCTTTTTTCGGGGTGTAGCGTAGCCCGGTTATCGC
>JAUXNR010000711.1 GCA_030682755.1 Flavobacterium sp. | reverse complement strand
CTTCTCGGTGCAATACCATCCCGAAGCAAGTCCGGGTCCGCACGATTCATCCTATTTGTTTGATGATTTCATTTCCAACATCAAAAAAGCAACTTTACAAGAAGTATAAATTCAATTGAGCCTGACAGTTTTATAAATTGTCAGGCCTTTTTTTACACTAAAACGTTTGCGTTTATAACTTTCTTAGAATATATAAAATTCCAAATTTAGAATCATTAAATTTGTGTATCAACCAAAAAAGCAACCAAAAAATAATAAATAAGTAAATTATGAGTATTATTATCAAAGTACATGCAAGACAAATTCTTGACTCAAGAGGAAATCCAACTGTTGAAGTAGATGTGATTACAGAAAACGGAATTTTAGGTAGAGCAGCCGTTCCATCAGGAGCTTCAACCGGAGAACACGAAGCGGTAGAACTACGTGATGGCGGAAAATCATACATGGGTAAAGGAGTTTTAAAAGCGGTAGATAACGTAAACACAATCATCGCTGATGAAATTGTTGGAATGTCAGTATTTGAACAAAATCAAATCGACAAAACGATGATTGAATTGGATGGAACTCCAAATAAATCTAATTTAGGAGCCAATGCAATTTTAGGCGTTTCATTGGCCGTTGCTAAAGCCGCAGCAAATGAATTAGGATTGCCATTATACCGTTATGTAGGTGGTGTTTCTGCCAATACACTACCGGTTCCAATGATGAATATTATCAACGGAGGTTCGCATTCAGATGCTCCGATAGCGTTTCAGGAATTTATGATTATGCCTGTTAAAGCTAAAAACTTTACGCATGCCATGCAAATGGGAACAGAGATTTTTCATAACTTGAAAAAAGTATTACACGACCGTCATTTGTCAACAGCAGTTGGAGATGAAGGTGGTTTTGCACCAAATTTACCGGGAGGAACAGAAGATGCATTAGATTCAATCAAATTGGCTGTGGAAAATGCAGGTTATATGTTTGGTGATGATGTTATGATTGCGTTGGATTGTGCAGCAGCAGAATTTTATGTAAACGGAAATTACGATTATAAAAAATTTGAAGGCGAAACCGGAAAAATCAGAACTTCCGCTGAGCAGGCAGAATATTTAGCTGAATTAGCTTCCAAATACCCAATCATTTCCATCGAAGACGGTATGGACGAAAACGACTGGGACGGATGGAAATATTTAACAGACCTTATCGGAAACAAAACACAATTGGTTGGAGACGATTTATTTGTAACCAACGTACAACGTTTAAAAACCGGAATCGATAAAGGAATTGCCAATTCTATTTTGATAAAAGTAAACCAAATCGGTACATTGACCGAAACCATTGCAGCTGTAAACATGGCACACAATGCGGGTTATACTTCTGTAATGTCACACCGTTCAGGAGAAACAGAAGACAATACGATTGCTGATTTAGCGGTTGCTTTAAATTGTGGTCAGATCAAAACTGGATCTGCTTCACGTTCTGATCGTATGGCAAAATACAATCAATTACTACGTATTGAAGAGGAATTGGGCGAAGTGGCGTACTTTCCGGGATTGAATGCTTTCAAACAGAAGTAATTTTTTTAAAACTTTATTAAGATACCCTTTCAGTGAATTTGGAAGGGTTTTTCTTTTTCATATTCTAAATCAAAACCACATTATACTCATTTGTAAACTTTAGATATCAATCGATAAACTATATTTGTTTATCAATTCATTGTTATGAAGAAGTCATTAGTACTGCTACTTATTTTTATATCTGGTTTTTCAAATATTTCAAGTCAAAATGCTGTTGCAGATAGTTTGTTGATTGCATTGGAAAATTCTAAAAATGAAATTGAAAAGACTCAAATTCTAAATACAATTTCAGATTATTATAAAAGTAGTGACCCGAAAAGGATGAAAGAATATGCTCAAAAAGCATTGCAACTTTCTCAGAAAATACGCTTTAAGTCTGAAGAAGGAACTGCTTTTTTGAATTTGGGAATTTCAAATATTATTACAGGCGATTACTCAAAAGCACTTGATTATTTTTCTAAAGCAAAATTGATTTTCGAAAACGAACTGTCAATTGGCTCCAAAGAAGATTTCAAAAACAGAAGTGGTTTAGCACGAACTTATGGTAGCATGGGAGTTGTTTTTTCTGAACAAAGTAATTATGCTAAAGCCCTTCAATTTCACCTAAAAGCAGTTGCAATTTATGAGGAATTGCAAGACGAAGAAAAATTAGCTAGAGTTTTTAATAATATTGGAGTAGTTTACAGAGCACAAAATGAAGATTTCAAAGCTTTGGAATATTTTACTAAAGCACAAAAGTTACAAGAAAAAACAGGAGATAAATCGGTTGGGATTACGTGTACTAATATTGGTAATCTTCATTTGAAGCAAAAAAATTACGAAAAGGCAGAAGCACATTATGCAAAAGCTAAACTTTTTTTTGATAAGAGTCCTAATCCAAGAGGTCTAGGAGAATTATATAATAATTTAGGATTGTTTTATAAGGAAGCTTCTAATCCATCAAAAGCATTTGAAAACTGGAATTTAGCTCTTCAAACATTTGAAAGTATTGAAGATAAGTTTGGTAAATCGGATACATATCTTTTAATGGGACAATTGCTTTTTGATCAAAAAAAGTATGATGATGCATTAGTACATGCTAAGAAAGCAGCAGCGTTGTCTTATGAGTTGAGAGTTTTTGAAGGAACAGCTTTAGCTGAAAGTTTGTTGAGTTCTATCTATGAAAAGCAGAATAAATCCAATGAGGCTTTTATTCATTTTAAGTTATTTAAAGCGGCTCAAGACAGCTTGATTAATCATGAAAATATTCGAAAAAGTGTCCAAGCGGAAATGAATTATGAGTATGAAAAAAAAGAAGCTTTGCAAAAAAAGGAACTTGAAAAAATGGAATTAGTGCTTTCGGAAAAATCAAAACGACAAACATTAATCACCTTATTTATTGCGTTGTTGACTTTGCTTATCATTGGAATTGCATTTTTATTTTATAACAGATTTCAGTTAAAGAAAACATTGACATTACAAAAAGAATTGGCTGAATATGAACAAAAAGCACTGCATCTTCAGATGAATCCTCATTTTGTATTTAATTGTTTGGGCTCTATTTCCAGTTTTATAGTTCAAAATGGCACCGATTCGGCTATCAAATATTTATCTAAATTTTCCAAGTTAATGCGGTTAACTTTGGAGTATTCTAAAGAGTCATTGATCCCAATTGATAAAGAAATGGAAAGTTTGCAAAATTATCTGGAATTAGAACAATTGCGATTTAATAATGTTTTTGATTTTAAAATCACAAAGAGTTCAGATATTGAGGACGACATGGCTATTCCGCCACTATTGCTACAACCGTTTGTAGAAAATGCCATTATTCACGGTTTGATTCCTAAAAAAGAAAATGGAACTATTTCCATAGACTTTTCACTGGATAAAGAAAATTTGATTTGTACTATTTTAGATGACGGAATTGGATTTGAAAAATCGAAAGAGATAAAAGAAAATTTAGTGGCTATCCACAAGTCAATGGCTTTAGATATTACAAAAAAGCGATTAGAAATGATGGAAGCTTCTACGGCTCAAAAGGCTAAAGTAGAAATAAAAGAAATGAAGAACAATGAAGGAGAAATTCAGGGAACAAAAGTAGTCCTGAATTTACCGATACAATATATAAAATAGTAATTTACGGATTGAGAGGTAACCCGTATTCGAAGTCCGCAACCCGCAACAAAAACATGACAACCGCACTACTAATAGATGACGATGCGAATTTAAGAGCCGGAATGAGGCAGTTACTTTTGCGTTATGCTCCAAACATAAAGGTTATAGGTGAAGCCGATAGCGTTCAAACCGGAGTGGATACAATCAATCAATTAAATCCTGATGTACTATTTTTAGATATCCAACTTACTGATGGAACCGGTTTTGATTTATTGGAGCAACTCGCATCAAAGAACGGAAAAATTACATCACAAGTTGTGTTCATTACCGCTCATGAACAATATGCTATCAAAGCCTTTCGATTTAGTGCTTTAGATTTTTTATTAAAACCGGTTGACCCTGAGGAGTTGCAAAAAGTAATTGGTAAAATAAACGATGTTCTGTCAAAAAGTGACAATTATGCCCATATTGATTTGTTGCTTGAAAACATCAGAAAAAAAGTAGACAACTTTAAACGCATTGCTTTGTCAACATCAGAAGGTATTCATTTATTTGAGATTAGTGATATTATCAGATGTGAAAGTGAAGACAATTATACGAAGTTCTATATCAAAAATAATAAACCCATTTTGATTTCAAAAACATTGAAAGAATATGAAGAGCTGTTGTCCGAGCAT
>JAUXNR010000710.1 GCA_030682755.1 Flavobacterium sp. | reverse complement strand
AATTTTATTTCTTGCAGAAATTTTTTTTTCTCGCAAAGCGTCTCAGTGTTTTATAATTCACCTATTTCTTTTTTATATCGCTGCATCGCTCGCTCCTGAATGGCAAACAATCGACTTCTCAAGCGTTCGGGTTTTAGGACTTCGAGGCCATCGCCGAAACCCAGGAGTAGGCGTTCCATTTCGTAGTTTTCAATTAGAAAGAGGTTGATGATGATGCTACCGTCTTCATTTTGTTTGAGGATTCGTTGTGAGTGATGCAGTGGCTTTGTTATCACATACGGAGCATTAATTGAATCAATCCAAAGTTGGATTACTCTCGGTTGTAAGCCTTCGTTAACGGTAACTCCAATTACATTTTTATAATATTTTTCAACATCAAAATGATACTCTAAAAAAGGCATTTGAAAATCATAATCAATTTTGATAATTCGGTCCAAAGCTAAATTGGTAACGGGAAGGTTTGTTCTTTTTTTTCCCACTACAAACCATCGATTATTGAATTCTTTCAAAATAAACGGATGAAAATTAAATTGGTTTTCATCTCTGGATTTGAACGATTTATAGGTGATTACTAAAACTATTTTCTTCACTATGGCTTGATAGATTTCATCTAAAAAATGCAAGCCTTTCAAACTTTCATTTTTATCTAAATGAATGACCGGTTGCGTATGAGATTTCTCTGCATAGATTTTGTCTTCCAATCGCTGAACGATATCCGAAACATCATTAAAAAGTGAAAAGTCTTTGAATTGTTTCAACATCGAAACCGTTTCGGTCAACACATTGATATCTGTTTCGGTTAAAGGAATATCGGTGATACTAAAACCTTCTTCCGCATAATGATAATACTTTTTGTCATACACTTCAATCGGAGCATTATACCCCAATTTTTCACTACGCATCATCTGAATATCCAATTGAATGGTGCGTTTGCTCACCGGATTTTCTTTGCCCTCGTATTCATACAACGCCTCACTGCAAGCGTTGATTAAATCATCTAAGGTCCATTGACGATAGGTGTTTTGCAAACATTTATCGATGGTTTTGTAGCGGATTAAAGCGTTTTTGTTTTGTGACATTTTGAGAGTTGTCTGTTGTCTGTTATCTGTTTTCCAATTACTAATTACTAATCACTAATCCAACACTTTCAGCTTCCACTTCATAATTTCCCTTTCCGGATTTTGCCACCAATGTTGACTCCAAATCCGTTGGTAATCAAAACCGGCTTTTTTGAGGATTTTTTCTTTGTGAATGTCTTCCAAATAAGCCAATTCGCCACGGTATTCTTCTTTACTCAAACATTCTACAGCAATGTTTTTTCCGTTGTTGGTTTTAATAAGCATATCTAAACTATAACCGCCAAAAGGATGATTAATTAAAATTTCAGCTTCAGGCATACTATTTTTTAATTGTTTGTACACTTGTTCTTTAAACTTGTTTTTTAAGTCGTTTTCAGAAACGATTTGCTTGTTACTAAACTGATCCAAATCATACAGAATTTCTTTTCTTTTACTTTCGTTTTCATCACTAACAGCTTTGCAATAGGCTAAATAGGCATAAAAAACGGCTCTACGATTGTTGCTTCCTTCTTGTTTTAAAACTTCTTTGTAGTTACTGTAACTTTCAGTTGGAATGGAATTACAGATATAAATTTTTTCTTTCGCTCTGGTCACAATCACATTCAGTAATTTATAGCCTTTAGAATGGTTAATTGGGCCAAAACTTTGAATAAATTTTCCGTCTTTTTTTCGGCCATACGTTGTTGAAATAATGATAATATCTCGCTCATCACCTTGAATGTTTTCTAAGTTTTTAATGAACATTCCGGCTGCTTCTAATTGCATAATTTTTTCTCTGAAATCACTGTTTTCCTCTGAACTTTGTTTGTATGCAATTTTTCGTTTGATGTAATTTCGTTGGGTTATATTAAATGTTGCAATACCAACTGAAGGATAATTTCCGGCAGCATTAGGTTGAATTTCTTCTAAAATTTCTATGATTTTATCCGCTTCTTCTTCATTAATGTGTTCGTGAAAGGTTCCGTTTACTTCA
>JAUXNR010000702.1 GCA_030682755.1 Flavobacterium sp. | reverse complement strand
GGGGTTATTTGTTATACGGAGATACGCTGTTTTTAGACTCCTATACGCATTCAAGAGAAAAAGTGGACAAAGCTTTTTTCAAACTAAAAAAAATTACAGAAGACAATCAATCACAACAAAAAAAGTTAAAAGAGCTCTATCATTTAATTGTATTGCGATATACCTATTTCAGTAAAAAGTATGAAGACAAAGATCTTTATAAAAAATACTATGAAAGCAATGGTAAAAACGTGATGGACCAAATTCGCAAGAAAGTTGACGAAATGATTTCTCTTGAAAATAAACTTTTAGAAAGACGGGAGTACCATTTTAAAGATTCTGTTTCCTACACCCCACTTTATGCTTTACTGGTGGTTTTTATAACCTTATTTTTTATCATCCTAGCCTATATAAAAATAAACAGTGACTTCAAAAAAATTGAACGATCCAACTCCAAATTAAAAGTTTCACAAGAATCAATTAATCAAGCTGAGATTCTGGGTAATTACAGCAGTTGGACTTGGAATATGGAAAAAAATGAGATTCAATTTTCTGACAATCAATTCCGACTTCACGGACTGGAACCGCAATCTTTTGAGGCCACTTTTGAAGATTTTATAAAATTTGTTCATCCGGAAGATTTAGAAGCTACGTCAACTATGATAAATGACATTGTGAAAAATGAAAATCTTCCAACTCTTAATTATCGAATAATCCGAAAAGACGGTGAAGTGAGGCATTTGCGTTCAGTTGGAAAATTGTTTGTAAATCGTTTTAACGAAAAAATCATCATCGGAACAACGAGAGATGTTACCGAAGATATTTTGAAGAAAAATATTTTACGCGAAAAAAACACAGATTTGGAACGAAACAATAAAGAATTGGTTGAATTTAATTATGCTGCCAGTCACGATTTGCAGGAACCGCTCAGAAAAATTCAAACGTTTATCTCCAGAATAAATGACAAAGAAAAAGACAATCTTTCTGAAACGGGAAAAGAATATATGGAGAGAATTGTGGTAGCTGCCAGCAGAATGCGTGTACTTATTGATGATTTATTGCAATATTCAAGAACCAATAAAACCGATACGAGTTTTGAAGAAGTTGATTTGAATGATACCGCTTTAGCATCAATTCAGGAATTATCTCAATTGATGGAAGAAACCAATGCAACGGTTCATTTTACGGAACTTCCAAAAGTCAAAGGAATTCCATTTCAATTGAGACAGCTTTTTATCAATTTAATCAATAATTCCATCAAATACCGAAAGCTTAATCAACCACCCATTATAACCGTTACCTACGATAAAATCAAGGCTAGCGAAGAAGATGAAATTGATGATAATTCAAACAGAATCTATCATAAAATTACTTTCTTAGATAACGGTATTGGTTTTC
Organism: Flavobacterium sp.; assembly: GCA_030682755.1. GTDB lineage: Bacteria > Bacteroidota > Bacteroidia > Flavobacteriales > Flavobacteriaceae > Flavobacterium. The sequence goes on along the minus strand of JAUXNR010000702.1, from coordinate 3,460 downwards.
ATCCGGATGATTCCAAAAAAATATTTTTGCTTTTCAACAGGCTTCATGCAAAAGACAGTTATCCCGGAACCGGTGTTGGATTGGCCATTTGTAAAAAAATTGTCAAAAATCATTATGGTTTTATTTGTGCTGATGGTCAACCGGACGAAGGAGCTCAAATTGTAATTTATTTACCTACTGAATACTAAAAAAAATTAAAATGCCACCAATTCAAAGTTATGTTAAATCGTTTTATGAAGTAATCAAAGATACTTTTGACGGCTTTGCAGAGTTCAAAATACTTAAAATGAGCTCTTCTTTGGCTTATATAACGGTGTTTTCATTAGCTCCGCTACTACTGGTTATATTATTCATTTGTGATGTTTTTTGGGGTAGAGAAGCCATTGAAGGAGCCATATATTCTCAAGTTAAAAGTTTTGTAGGTACTTCAAGTGCTGAACAGCTGCAATCCATGATTCAAAATTTGGCCATGTCACAAAGCAGTACCATTGCTGCCGTAATCGGAATTGGAACTTTGATTTTTGCGGCTACATCTGTTTTTGCAGAAATACAAGATTCTATCAACACCATTTGGGGATTAAGACCCAAGAAAAGATCAGGATTGTGGTTGTTTATTAAAGCCCGGTTGTTATCTTTTGGTGTTATTGGAAGTCTCGGATTTATCATGTTAGTAGCTCTCGGATTTTCAACTTTGTTAGATGGAATAAGTGATCAATTGACACAAACCTATTCTGAAATAAGCGTAGGTTTTTTCTATTTTTCAAACATAATTGTAACGATAATCATAACTTCACTCCTTTTTGGAGCCATTTTTACGATACTCCCCGATGCAGACATAACCTGGAAACAAGTTCGTGTTGCGGCATTAACAACTACTTTTTTATTTATGTTAGGAAAATTTCTAATTACCTTTTATATTTCCAATTCAAATATCAGTTCAGTATATGGTGCCGCCGGATCCATTGTGGTATTGATTGTATGGGTCTATTATTCTTCTGTGATTCTTTATTTGGGAGCCACTTTTGCAAAATGTTATGCCATAAAATTTGCAGAACCCATTAAACCTTCAAAATATGCTGAAATTGTGCAATATATTACGGTAACAACAGATGCCGAAACAATTCAATCTGCAGACGAAGAAATTAAAGAATTAAAAAAAGATACTGACATTTGTGTTGATGATATTAAACCTAATTAATTCAACAGACACTTATTTTTTATCTCTCCAATCAAGCTAAATCTCATTTTAAAATGAGATTTTTTTGTTTTAAAACCCTTCTCAAACCCTTTAAAATAAAGAAAAGTGGTAATTCTATAACAAATTGAAAATATCATGTAACACAATTGGAGTCATGATGTTGCAACTTTGTAATGTTAAAACACAACAACATACACGCTTATTAAAACAAAAGTTGAATTTTAGCAATAAACCATTTTAAAAAACAATTCAAAAAGTTAAAACAGTAATCCCCAAAATTAAAAACCATGAAGAAATTAATTTTAACAGCAGTAACCTTAGCAGCATTTACATTTTCAAATGCTCAATCAAACGACAACACAACCTCCGGAGCATCATTTGGATTTAAAGGAGGCATAAACTTCAGTAATCTTTACACAGAAGATGTAGATGACAACAACGTGCTTACCAGTTTTAATGCGGGTGTCTTTGTTACAATGCCCATTACGGAATTTTTAGCTATTCAACCTGAATTTCTTTATTCAAGAAAAGGAGCTGAATTGGTTTATGACAATGCATTTGCAACGGGTACAGCAAAATTTAAATTGAATTATATTGAAGTGCCGGTTTTGTTAAAAATAAATTTAACACAAAACTTAAACGTTCATGCCGGACCTTATTTTGCTTATTTGATTGACGCCGATGTTACAAATGAGTCTTCTAACGGAAATTTTGATTTTGAAGAAAATTTAAGCAATGATGATTTCAATAAATTCGATTACGGATTATCTGCAGGATTAGGATTTGATTTTGATTCATTTGGAATTGGAGCCCGATACAACTATGGTCTAGCCAAAGTTGGAAAAGAAAGAGACTTTTTAGGTACAAGTTACACCTTTCCTGACGGAAAAAACAGTAATCTAAGTATTTATGCAGCCTTTAAATTTTAAATTATTAACATTTTAAAACGATAAATTATGTCAAACTTATTATACACCATCGCAGTAATATTGGTCATATTATGGGCACTAGGATTTTTTGTATACAGCATAGGATCAATCATTCACATCTTATTAGTTATTGCTGTAATTGCAATATTATTTAGACTAATCAAAGGAAAAAGTATATAATAACCATTTAAAAATAGAAATTATGAAAGCATCAAATGTAGTATTAGGAGTAATTGGCGGATTGGCCGCAGGAGCAATTTTAGGTGTATTGTTTGCACCGGATAAAGGCGAAAACACACGTAGAAAAATTGCCAAAAAAAGTGGTGATTTAAAAGATACCGTAAAATCAAGTTTCAATGATTTTTTAACTTCCGTTGAAGATCAATATCACAACATAGTTTCAAAAACGGAAGATGTTGTGGAAGAAGGAAAAGCAAGACTAGAAAAAATGAACCACGAGTTAAACAAATAAAAAACATCACATGGAAAATATAGCAACGAACGTAGAAAAGCTCTATGAAAAAGCCGAGAAGTATTCCAAAACAAATTTAGAATTACTCAAATTGAATGCTATAGACAAAACGTCAGACGTGATTTCATCGCTGACCGCTGTTCTGGCTGTAGCTTTTGTCGTTGCTATGTTTACCTTGTTTTTTAATATTGGAATTAGCTTATTAATTGGAAGGTATTTAGATGATTATGCATTAGGCTTTTTCATCGTTTCGGGTTTTTATGCCATTTTAGGTATCATTCTATTTATTTTTAGAAAATCACTTATCGAGGTTCATATTGACAATATAGTGGTAGGAAAGCTTTTAAAACCAAAAAAAATAGTACTTAAAAAGGAAGCGATTCTTTAAATTTTAAACATAAAAACTATGAGAAAATTTATTCAAACCGAATTGCTGGAACAAAAAATCGCTGCTTTAAGAATACAAAGACAACAAGAATTGTGGGAGTTGAAGGAGCAACTTACCGTGGTAAAAGATTCCTTAAAACCATCAAACATAATTCATGAAGGGATCAACGAATTTTATCAAACAGTGACCAATAAAGAAAACTTATTTTCTACAGTGATGAGTATTGTTGGAGGTTATGTTTCTAAAAAAGTTGTTGTTGGAAGTTCAAACAATCCAATAAAAAAAGTAATTGGTAATATCTTACAATTTGTAGTTACCAACTACTTATCAAATATAAATTCAAAAGAAGAATCAAAAATAGAATAACAAATTTAACAACCTTAAACTTTAAAAAAATGAAAAAATTAAAATCAATCCTTGTTTTGTCACTTATTAGTGCTGCATTATTTTCTTGTGCAGATGAGAAAAAAACA
>JAUXNR010000693.1 GCA_030682755.1 Flavobacterium sp. | reverse complement strand
TAACATTCTCCTCATATAATGCAACTGATAGTCTAGCTCCAATTGTTGGTAGTTTTTAGCTTCAGGAAACTTTTGATGATAATAATTCAAATCCTCCATCCAATCCTGTTTTGTTTGCGTATAGGTTTTATAATCTAAAAGATAAGCAAAATTTTTTCTCCTTTTTAGTAGGGATTTCAATTCAACTACTTTCTTGCCGGAATATTCGGCTCTTCCAATACTGTCACCAAAACTCCCGGCCAACATAACTTGAACATCCAAATCATTTAAAATTTGAGGTATCGCGTGAAGATGTAGTCCACTGTACTCACAGCCGTTTAAAGAAGCTATCTTCATATTATTCCACAAATCTTCTGCAGTAACAAGGTAATGTTTAAAATTCCAACCTAATTTTTTACAAATCCGTTCAGAATAAACAACATCTCTACTGTCCAAATTACCCCATGTATATCCGGTAATACTTTCTACGGCTATTTCTTGATCAAGAATCAAGTCATTCAAAATACCTGCTACCATTCTACTATCCATACCCCCACTCAAAAGAATGCCTATACGTTTGGATGTTCCTACATATGATTTTACTTCTTCTCTTAGCAATGTATAAAATTTTTGAGCAATTGCTAATTCATCACACAATAGCTCTTCATGTTTTTGGATTTTATAAAAATCAAATTTTGTCTGATTCTCATTTGGTTTTGCCATCCAAGGGGACTTGTATATGTTTTTAATCAAAGTCCTATTGCCCAACATAAAATTCAAACATAAGATTTGATTAACAGCTGTCAAATCAACTTTTAAATCTCCTTGAAAATTTCTCAAAATTTCTGAAAATGAATTTTCAAAATTCAATTTATCCTCATGTGTATAATAGGGATTATTAAACCCAAGACTCGTATAGTTTTTAAAACTGTTCATAGTTTAAATTGCAATCGATTTGTAAAACATAATTGCTTGTGAATTTTTTTAATGGCGTTACAAAAACATCTTGACTTTTTATCTTTCATTATTTTCATTTTGTAGCAACCCAACCAATTCATTAGAACTCATAAATTCAACATCAGGCCATCGGGTTAGTAGGGATTGTAGTAAGATTGTTAATTTGTTTCTCGAATCAGTTGCATTTGGTGGAGACATACCACCCACATAATTTACTCGATGGGTTCCAATAATAGCCGGTTTCTGATAGCGGAAGGCAATTTCAATTTCTTTCATAGCGGAAGCTACCCAATCGTAATGCTGATTTTCAAAAGGTTCAAACTTGACATTTCTGACAGTATAAACTTGATCATATTCATTTCGCTTTCCGGTATAGTTGCGGATAAGTTTTAATTTTCCTTCTTTTTCAAGCACAGGTCTTTTTTGGGTATAATTCCCCTGAATCCCTTTAACACCATACTGATTTAAATAAAACTCCAATTCTTTTGGCCAAACATAATTACAAGCAATAAAAGTCTCCGATTTAAAACCAAATACCGATTCAAAAAGAGACAAACCTTCTTTCAAAACAGCTACTCGTTGCTTTAATTCCTCTGGATTCGTTGCATAATAAGCGGCTAGATAACTTTTTTGATGTACGGAAGATGTCTGTGTTTTTAACCCAAAAAAGCCCTGCTCAAAAGCAATGCGGGCCTCCTTATTACCTGACGCTATATCATGCATCAACAAGCCAACGTTAAAATGCTCTTTTGCATGAAACTGTGGCACTAAAAAACCTTTAGCTATTCCTTCAAACCACAATGGGGCTAAATCCTCTTTGTGATAGTTCTTGTAGGAGTCAAAAAACGTTTCGTAAAAATACGTTTGATAAGAAGCATCTTTCATTTTTTCAAAATCAGGATTGCCCATTACCGTATTAAACGTAAACTTTGGATGGTTACCTGTATAATCTTTATATTGTTTAAGCAATTGAAAAAGAGCCTCTAAATCTTCCCGATTTTCTAAACAATCCAGTTGATCATATTTTGACTTGTTAACAACAATGCCGTTATTCAATAACGAGGTATAGACCTCTTTTGACGGCATCCGAATACTTCCCCAATCATCACTCTCAAATACTAGTATTTTCCGATTTGTTCGCCAACCGGGCATGTTAATTAAATTGATTCGTAAAGCATTTTTTAGTGTGAAAAGCATTCTTTATATCAATTTATTTAATTAAATCATTAATTGAAAAATTATCCCCTATGGTAAATAGTGCAAAAACAGGATTTCCTAATACTGTCGTTAAGCTAGTGTAATAAAATGCTTCCCGTAAAGAAACAAGCAGATAAATTGCCAGAAAAGGATAAGCAAAAACAATCATCTTATCCATTAATACTTCTTGCTTTGAGTTTTGAATATACACCACCAACAAGGAAATGGTTAAAAGCCCTGCAGGTGCCAAAAAACGTTGACCTGAGGGAATAGAGGACATAACAAAAGCAACACCATAAAACAAGAACGTAAAAGAAAGCAATCGCAGTAAATTTCGATCGGTTTCAAAAATTTCTCGAGATTTCCAATAGAGAACGATTAGAAAAACCGAAATGGGCCAATTGAGAAAATTTTTATGAAATTTAGCATACCAAACTTTTTCTTGACTATAATCATCAGACCTGTAATATGCTACTTTTTGTGTGTCCCGATAGCTACTGGAGCGTTCATTTAATACAGAAGGCAAATACTTTTCAATGATAGGATTCAAACGGTCTAGATTCAATTGACCCACAAACAAAGACACTATGAAAAACCAATAATACATTTTTAACCGATTACCAAGTAATAAGTAAACAAGTAAACAAAACAAAGGAATAAGAAAAGAATAATGAAATACAAAAGGGGTCAGAAAACACCAAATCAACCTTTTTTTATTACCCATAAACAAATAAGGTAAAAGCCCATACAAGAACACATGCACCGCGGTATGAAACCGAAATCCTCCTATTTTCCATATAGGAGTTATAATAAAAAAACAAAACAACAATAGAACGGTAATCCACTTTAACTTCCCTTCCATTCGGTTTAAAACAAACCACATGTTTCTGGAATAAAAATACCCAAAGATAAATCCAAAAACAATGACAAGATAATAACCATTATCCGTAAAACGGGAAACCAAGATAGACAATAGTGTTCGTAAAACATCAATCTCTCCGGTACTTTTAAAATAGTCCCATGCGGTAGAAAAATTAAAATCCAACCCATGCAGAACGTTGACATCAGCCATATAACGAACAATGTCAGACCCTACAGATTCTTTACCAATACCAATAGTCATCCCGAAAAAAATCGAAAAAGCCCACATTAAATTTTTTGCTTGAGGCATTCGATAATTTCGTATCCCATAAATTAAAGTAATAAAGGGATGCAATATAAACATCAAAACCAAGTAAAAATTTGTTGAAGAGGATCTCATAAATATTATGCCAAGGATATAAACTTTTGAACTACGTTTTCTATACGATACTGGTCCGGATTTTTAACACTGACTTGATGAGTATAATTAGCATTCAAAAATTCGTCCACTATTGTGGAATTCAATTTATCAGTTGTAACAGACAAAATGGGCTTTTTTAGTATAGCATAATCTATCAACTTACTGGGAGTCTGAATAGTTCCTACGTTTTCAAAATTAACCACAAAATCCATTTTACTCAATTCAAATAATAGATCCTTTCTGGGTATCGGTTCATGTAATATAATACGTCCTCCGCTTTTAGCAACAAAAGGGTGAACAAGCTGAGGTGATTTGGTATAAATATGAAACACAAAATCATTGGGAAGTGATACCAAATATTGTAAGAGCTGAGAAGGATCTCTTCTGTCCTTAATAAACAATCCCGCATAGGCAAATTGGGGTTTATTTGAATCTTTATCTCCTGTATATAACAAAATTTCATCAAATTTAAACCCTTGAGGGATTACCCGAATCTTTGAATGAAATTCTGGATAATAACCTTGAATGGAACCCTCTGTGGGTACTGTCAAATAAGTTACTTTTTTACAAAACCATTTTTCAACCCATGCAAAATAAAATGGGGGTCGAAACGTATCATTCTCCCCTCCCATATAGGGGTCGCCACAATCTGCTATCCATACTTTAGCTGGATTCAAATCGCTGTTTTTTTTCCATCTCATCGCAACACCCCAGTGAACTGGATAAGGCACTGCAATTGAAATCAATTGATCATATCCTTTTTCATTTTTTAGAGCTTTACTGACATTCCATAGCAATTGTATGTTGGGATATTCAAAAAATAATTTGGAAAAACGAATAAAAATTCTGGAGAGTTTTACAAATGGCCCCATACTGAATATTTTAGGCTGTTTCCACGTTACTTCTTTTAATGGTAAAAAATGAAAGCCATAGTCATATATTAAATCTTGCATTTCAGTCTTCCAATGAGACAATAAGGTTACATCATGACCTTGCCTGCATAATTCCTTAACTAACTCCGTAGTTCTAAATGCTCTTGGCGAATTATCTGGATAAAAAGAATGAGATACAACCAGAATTTTTTTCTTATCCATGTAACGTTGTAATACAAGTTATAATTCTTTCTGCAGCACGACCATCCCATTTCTCAGGGATACCTCCCTTTTTCCAATTGTTTGAAAATAGTTTGGCAAGAACCGGCTGAATAGCATCAATACGGGTACCTATAAGTTCATTGGTACCAATTGTTACGGTTTCAGGTCGCTCCGTGTTATCTCTTAACGTGATACAAGGGATACCCATAACAGTGGTTTCTTCAGTAATTCCTCCTGAGTCCGTAATAACCGCTTTGGAGTGCTTAACAAGATAATTAAATGACAAATAACCTAAAGGCTCAATAATATAAAGATTCTCAGCACAAATCCCTAAAGCTTCAAAAATCTTAGCCGTACGGGGGTGTATCGGAAAAATTACGGGCAATCCTGCTACATTGGAAACAATTTCTTGAATCAGTGCTTTTAACTTGTCACCCTCATCAACATTAGCAGGACGGTGCAACGTCATCACAAGATACTCCTTCTCTTTAAGATTATAAGTGGCAACACAATCAGGAACAACAAACCTTGACTCATTTGCCAATAAGGTATCAATCATTACATTGCCAACAAAAAATATTTGCTCCTCTTTTATACCACTTCGCAAAAGAGTAAGCCCGGCTAAAACCGTTGTTGTAAAAAAATAATCCGCCAAACTATCCGTCACAATTCTGTTAATCTCTTCAGGCATACTCATGTCTCCCGAACGAATACCTGCCTCAACATGTGCTACTTTAGTGTTGAGTTTTTTGGCAACAATCGTACAAGCCATCGTACTGGTTACGTCGCCAACAACCAAAACGATATCAGCAGGATGGGCCAGCAACTCCTTTTCAAAAGCAATCATAATGGCTGCCGTTTGTTCGGCTTGTGAACCACCACCACAAGCTAAATTAACATCCGGATGGGGTATATTTAATTCGTTGAAAAAGGTATCACTCATTTTGTGGTCATAATGCTGACCCGTATGAATCAAACGATAAGAAATAACATTCTTATCCTTTGATTGGTTCTGAATTGCATGAATAATAGGTGCAATTTTCACAAAATTGGGGCGTGCTCCCGAAACAATGGAGAGGTGTATTTTACTCATTTTAAATTTTTCAAAAACAAATCTATTTCTTTTACATTTTTTTCTAGCGACTCCGCAGTGTTAATTTGCAAAACCGGAACGCCTAAAGATAAAGCAAATGTAACATATTGCGAAAACATCTGTTGCTTTTCTAATACACTCGTTGCAATATCATGTTGACTTTTACCCAAGTGATTTTTGTTGATTTTATTTACCTTTTCTCGTAAATGGATACGCTCCTTTATCGTTTGTTCATCAGCATAACAAAAAATGACCGCAGATGGAAATAAACCGATGTCATTTTTTAAGCCTTCCGAAATTTCAAAAGAACCAAGCCGAATAAGTGTATGAAGTGCCAAATGCCAATGAATAATAGATTCTTCAACAAGAATTGCCTTATTGGGAGCCAATAAGTGATAATAACGGTATTTAGTAATTAATTTAAACAAATAAAGCAAGGTAGCACTCGCAAAAGCAATTCCCTTTGCAGCGATTACATCTTTATGATAACAAAGGGATAAAGTATGTTGATATAAACCCAAAGTTTCCTTGTCAAGAGTATTAATTTCCGGTATTTGATATACTTTAAATTTTCCGCCTAAACCGGTAACCACAACCTCAAGTACTTTCCTAATAAGAAATAGAGGCATTCCCATTTTTTGCTTCGCAAGTGTCCTGTACATTTCTTCGTTCAAAAACAAATTCGTATGCTGCAACTTAGAATTATAAGCCTGATATAACGTTGACTTTCCAACATAAGATCCCCCAATAAACTCAATTCTATTCATTTATTTATTTAACAGTGCTTAAAAATTGGTATAATACTTCAGATGTCGTTTCCACTTCATTTTCGGTGGATAGAAACAAAACCATCGGAACCCGCTTTTCAGTTATAAATTCACAATACAAACGTTGTAAAAAATGTACGGAAACCAATGGTAACTCATTTTTTCGTGCGGTCAAGGAGTCATCACTGCATCCCAAAAAAACCATGTGGTTTGGAACCGGAGTAAAATAAAGTAACCATTTGTAAAAACGCAACTTCTTAGGCACTTGATTGGCAGTCACATAGCGAATGGGACTGGCATAATAATCAATAAAATAACGATCCAATAACGTTTTTTTGGAAGATTTTACCAACCTCAAAATGGGAAGCATCAGCAAAGCAATAAAAAAAATATAATATCCCATACCTTCATCAGAAGCATTATTAGGTTGATTTCGCCAATTTGAGACGAACGACAGGCGTGCTTTATAAAGCCCCTTTACACGATAAAGTTGTTTGAACGGGAAAGGGACCCATTTCTTCAAATGCAAAAGACTTTTTGCAGAGACACTTCCTTTACCAACACCATCCGGACCAATAATCGGTGTAATAGTTGAAAGATTTAAAAACCTATTTCTTATCCTGTAAGCATAAAATTTCAGAGTTAAAAAAAAAGAGGCACTGCTTGTTATTCCTATTTGACCTAACAATGCTAAGGCTACTGAATTCGCTTCTGCAATTGAAATGGTTGTGTCTTTAACTTTTTGAAGCAAAGGGACAATAGAACTATAATTATTCCCTAAATCTGTTGCTGAAAGTGTATTCAAAAAATAGTCAAATCGATAAACATTTTCTTCTGATGTCAGTTCCTTTTTCTTGTGAAAAAGATGGGTTATAAATAACAAAGACACTACAGCAGGAGCACTAATTTTATTCTCTTTAATAGCATCAAATAAATGTCCCGAAGAAATCCTTCTTTTGGTTGAATCTCCTGATGAAATTTCTATAGAAGTCCAAAATT
>JAUXNR010000687.1 GCA_030682755.1 Flavobacterium sp. | reverse complement strand
ATGCTTTTCTTAAAGTAGGTTCTGTGTCAGGTCCACCAACATTTACTACAGTTACATTTGCTCCTTGTTGTTCTTGAAACCAAACCGCTCTGGTTAAACCGAATTCATCGTTTGGGTTAATTACAAATTGAACTCCGTTTGTGTCAAATTCAGAATCGCCATTCACAAAATTAATTTTTGAAGTAGTATCAGGTACATGACTGATGCAAACTAATATTTTCATAAAAAAGTTTTAGATTATTTTAGGTTACGAAAGTACAAATAAATTTTCTAATTTTAGTATGCATGCATAATAAATTTTCAGTATTATATCGATTTCGAAGGTGGTTGAAATGGTTTAATTAAGCAAAATTCAAGATTTGTTAAGATGCTTTTCATAATTTTTAAATCGTAAATAGTCTTATTTATGAATTATTTTGATTGTAAAATATCGTTATAAATGATATTTAATTTTTATTTTTGCCTTTCGATAAAAGATTTAAGAAACTATCTATATGAGAACAATTCAATTCAGAGAAGCTATTTGTGAAGCGATGAGCGAAGAAATGCGTCGTGACGAAAGCATTTATTTAATGGGAGAGGAAGTTGCAGAATATAATGGTGCATATAAAGCATCAAAAGGAATGTTAGACGAATTTGGACCAAAACGTGTAATTGACACTCCGATTGCTGAATTAGGTTTTGCAGGAATTGCTGTTGGATCTGCCATGAATGGTTGTCGTCCGATTGTTGAATTTATGACCTTCAATTTCTCATTGGTTGGAATTGATCAAATTATTAACAATGCCGCTAAAATGCGTCAAATGTCAGCAGGACAGTTTCCTATGCCGATGGTTTTTCGCGGACCAACTGCTTCTGCAGGTCAATTAGGTGCAACGCACTCACAAGCTTTTGAAAACTGGTTTGCCAATACACCTGGTCTAAAAGTGGTTGTGCCCTCAAATGCTTATGATGCAAAAGGATTGTTGAAAGCAGCCATTCGTGATAACGACCCGGTTATTTTCATGGAATCTGAACAAATGTATGGGGATAAAATGGAAGTTCCTGAAGGAGAATATACCATTCCATTAGGAGTTGCAGACATCAAAAGAGAAGGTTCTGACGTAACTATCGTTTCATTTGGAAAAATCATCAAAGAAGCTTTTACAGCTGCTGATGAATTAGCCAAAGAAGGAATTTCTTGTGAAATTATTGATTTGAGAACAGTTCGTCCGATGGATTATAAAACAATCTTGGATTCCGTAAAAAAGACAAACAGATTAGTGGTTTTGGAAGAAGCTTGGCCGTTTGCCAGTGTAGCTTCTGAAATAACGTATATGGTTCAAGAGCAAGCATTTGATTATTTGGATGCTCCGGTTCAACGAATTACAACTGCTGATACACCGGCTCCTTATTCGCCAACACTACTAAAAGAGTGGTTGCCAAATGCGAGTGATGTTGTCAAAGCAGTAAAAAAGGTATTATACAAATAATTCAAAATATACACTATATTTGAAACTTCATCAAGCCTATTTTGATGAAGTTTTTTTTTTACAAATTACTATGAAGATTAAAGGCCTCTTATTTCTTTTTTTATTAGTTGTTTCATCAGTCGTTGCTCAAACAAAAGTAAGTGGTGTGGTGTTAGATGAATTCAATCAACCAATTCCGTTTGCGAACGTTTATTTTAAAAATTCCAGCGAAGGTTTGATTACCAATGAAAATGGTAGATTTTATTTAGAATCTAAACAAAACCATACCACATTGGTGGTTTCTTTTATTGGTTTTACTACCCAAGAATTGGTGTTAACTAAATCAGTAACTTATGATATTAAGTTCAATTTAGCCTCAGGTGAAACGCTCAGAGAAGTGGTTCTTATTTCCGGTAAATTGTCTAAGAAAAATAACCCTGCAATTGATATTTTAAGAAAAATCTGGGAACGAAAAAGACAAAATG
>JAUXNR010000680.1 GCA_030682755.1 Flavobacterium sp. | reverse complement strand
GACCGCTGAGAAATAAACTTTACATATATGAAACAATTGACTATCAAAATAAAAGACAATAAGTATTCCTTCTTTTTAGAGTTGTTAAAAAGCATGGATTTTGTTTCTATTGTTGAAGATAATGATTGGTATGAAAATCTTACTCCTAAAGAAAAAAAGGATATTCAAAAAGGAATTAATGATTTAGAAAACGGAAGAACCTATTCACATGAAGAAGTAATGTTATTAGCCAAAAAGAAAATCTCTACGTTAAATAATAAATGAAAATTATTTGGTCTGAATTAGCAAAGGATTATTATCTATTAATCATCGAACAGCTTTTTGAAAAATGGAACTTATCGATTGTTGAAAAATTTGAAACAGAAACAGTTGAACTGATATCAAAAATAGCTCATCATAATCACATCTGTCCAAAATCTAAAATAGAAAATTTTCACAAATGTGTCATAAATAAACATATTTAACTAATTTACAGAATAGAAAATAAAAATTTAGAAATTATTACGTTTTTATTCAACCAATCTGATCACTTGTTTTAATGAAAAAAATACTTTTACTAATTCTTTTTATCACATTCTGTTCTTGCGGACCAAGACGACTTGGCTGTGGTCCTGGCAGATGTCATACAGAAAAACCAACAATAGAAAAACAAAAAAATCCTGAAATTATCGTTTCAGGATTTTTTTACAACTATACTGTTTTAGTTTAAGAAACCGCCTTAAGTCTTTTTAATAAATTCTTATCCAACGAATGCTCTGCATAATTTTTATCAATATGCAATTTCTTCTCATCACTACTTGGCAATTCATACATCGCATCGTTTAAAATGGCTTCACAAAGTGATCGTAAACCACGGGCTCCTAATTTATATTCCAATGCTTTTTCAACAATAAAATCAAGTGCTTGTTCATCAATAGTGAATGTAACACCATCCATTAAAAACAGCTTTTGATATTGTTTAATTAAAGCATTTTTAGGCTCGGTTAAAATAGCACGTAAAGCATCTCTATCCAAAGGATCCATGTAAGTTAGAACTGGTAATCGACCAATAATCTCAGGAATCAAACCAAAATCTTTTACATCTTTTGGTATGATATACTGCAATAAATTATCCTTGTCAATTTTGTCCAAATTAGCAGAAGCACTATAACCAACAGCTTGACGATTCAATCGTTTTGATATTACTTTATCAATTCCGTCAAAAGCACCTCCGGCAATGAAAAGGATGTTTTGCGTGTTAACTTCAATAAATTTTTGGTCCGGGTGTTTTCTGCCTCCTTTTGGCGGAACATTTACCACCGTTCCTTCTAATAATTTAAGCAAGGCTTGTTGCACACCTTCACCCGAAACATCTCTTGTTATGGAAGGATTATCACTTTTCCGGGCAATTTTATCAATTTCATCAATAAACACAATACCGCGTTCCGCTTTTGCTACATCATAATCGGCAACTTGAAGCAATCGGGTTAGAATACTCTCCACATCTTCACCAACATAACCTGCTTCTGTTAAAACGGTCGCATCAACTATAGTCAATGGAACATTCAACATCTTTGCAATAGTTTTTGCAACCAATGTTTTTCCGGTTCCGGTTTCTCCAACCATCAGAATGTTGCTTTTTTCAATTTCAACCTCTTCATCGTTTTGCTTTTGCATCAATCTTTTGTAGTGATTGTAAACTGCAACTGCCAAAACTTTTTTTGTTTGTTCTTGTCCAATTACATATTGATCAAGAAATGTTCTGATTTCAAGAGGTTTTTTTAACACCAAATCACCCATATTTCCCGGTGTTTTTGATGTTTTCAATTCTTCCAAAACAATACCATGAGCTTGCTCGATACATCTGTCACAAATGTGAGCATCAATACCGGCAATCAACAGATTGGTTTCGGGTTTTTTTCTTCCGCAGAAGGAACATTCTAAAATTTCTTTCGCCATTTTTACTAGTTAGAAGATGGAAAAGGGAAGTTAGAAGATGGAAAAAACTTCCTGCTTCTAGCTTCCTACTTCCAGCTTTATTTTCTTCTTAATACTTCATCAATCATACCATATTCTTTTGCCTCATCAGCAATCATCCAATAATCACGCTCTGAATCTTGGTAAACTTTCTCAACACTTTGTCCGGAATGATTTGCGATAATTTCATACAATTCATTTTTCAACTTCAACATCTCTTTTAAGTTGATTTCCATATCGGTTGCAACACCTTGTGCTCCTCCGGAAGGTTGGTGAATCATTACTCTTGAATGTGGCAATGCCGAACGTTTCCCTGCAGCTCCGGCACACAAAAGAACAGCCCCCATAGACGCTGCCATACCCGTGCAAATAGTAGCCACATCAGGCTTAACATATTGCATGGTATCATAAATTCCTAATCCGGCATAAACACTTCCGCCGGGAGAATTTATATATATTTGAATGTCTTTTGATGCATCAACACTTTCTAAAAACAACAATTGGGCTTGAATGATGTTTGCAATATGATCATCAACACCTGTTCCTAAAAAGATAATTCTATCCATCATTAAGCGAGAAAAAACATCCAATTGCGAAACGTTTAATTGACGTTCTTCAATGATATATGGCGTCATACTGCCAACTATTTTATCATAATACATGCTATTCACGCCGTGGTGTTTGGTAGCAAATTTTTTAAATTCTTTTCCGAAGTTCATAGATATTTACTTAAGGTTTTTACTGTTTTAAAAACAAATTCTGAGACAAATCCAGAATAAAAAAGCGTCAAACCTAAATTTGACGCTCAAAGATACTGTTTTTTTTCAAAAAATTTATTCGCCGTACATTTCTTTAACGAACTGTTCGTAAGAAACTTCTTTTGATTTAGTTTTTACTTTTTCTTTGAAAAGTTGCAACATTTTTTCACTCATTACTTGTTCTGACAAACGACGGGCTTCATCTTGATTTGACAAAACTCTAGCTACAATTCCATCAATATCTTCCTGAGTTGGGTTCATTTGACCAAACTGAGCCATTTGTTTTTTAATTAATTCTGAAGTAAAGGCTTTTAAATCTTCAAATGTAATTTGCAATTGATTTTCAGACATGATTTTTCCTTCAATCAATTGATAACGTAATCCTTTTTCAGATTTTGCAAATTCTTCTCTTGCTTGCTCTTCAGAAAGCGGTTGCTCACCTGAATTTTGTAACCATTTAATTAAAAATTCTGATGGTAAATCAAACTTTGTGTTTTCTAATAAAAATT
>JAUXNR010000679.1 GCA_030682755.1 Flavobacterium sp. | reverse complement strand
GAACACTTTATCATTAATCACAAAATTGAACGCGTTAAAGAATTGATTTTGTATGATGAAATTAATTTAACTGAAATAGCTTTTTTAATGAATTACAGTAGTGTGTCTCATTTATCGAATCAATTCAAAAAAGTAACAGGTTTAACACCTTCTTTCTTCAAAAAACTCCAACAAAAAAGACGCAACACCTTGGATAATGTGTGAATAATATAAGACTGGTCCAAAATTGTGTAACCCATTTCCTTGTAATAAAACCATCTTTGATAGGCACTAATTAGTCCTGTCACAGGGCTTCATTTTTAAAACCAATCCTAAAATAAGATCTAACGTTAGGATACTTTAGGGTAAAATTTATAATCCAACAATCTAATTTATTACTAAAAATGAAAGATTCACAAGTTGAGAAATCAAAAGTATTCATATCTGTAGAAATCATTGAATACATGACAAATTCAGTTGTAATTAAAACCATTTTAAAAAAATCAACCGGAAATATAAGTATTACTTCTTTTGATGGCGGAGAGGGATTTACTGAAAAAACTACACCTTTTGACACCTATGTCCAAATTATAGATGGAAAAGCAGAAATTATAATTGACGGACAATCCTTTATATTGAACAACGGAGAATCAATAATAATACCCGCTCACAAATCAAATAAAATCAAGGCTAACGAGCGTTTCAAAATGATTTCTACTGTTATTAAAAGCGGTTATGAAGAATGAATTATTTTCAAAAATCGTTAAGAACATGTGAATCATATAATATTTTAAAAAAATTATACAACAGATTGTTGAAAAATAAGCAAGTTATTTGTATAATAAATTAAACATTCATAAACAGATGGAAAATGCAACTATTTTAAGGCTATCTTCTTTAAAAAATAATCCAACTAAAAACAATAACAATTGGAACAATAAGAAAAGAATACTTAAAGCGAAATTCACCTCTTTGACAGACGCAGACTTGCGTTTTGAAAATGGTGATAAAAATGCTATGTTATCCAAAGTTCAGGTTAGGCTTGGGATAACGCAAGATGAACTTTCATCGATATTAGCATCGCTTTAATTTTAAGTGTGGATGTCAAGAAAGTATATAATGAAAAATTAATGAAATGAAACCCGTCGAGCAATCGAGTAAAGACAACTCATTCCCATATAGTTAAGCTTTATTTTCAACAATAGAAATTTCGCTTATATTCTTGACTTTCACATTTTTAATAAAAACAAAACTATTAAATTAAAAACCATGAACAACTTACTTTATTACATTGCAGTGATTATCATCATCGTTTGGGCTCTTGGGTTCTTTGCCTACGGAAGCTCAGGAATTATACATGTTTTATTGGTCATTGCAGTCATTGCAATTGCATTAAGACTAATAAGAGGAGGTTCAAACACTAAACTTTAAAAAATGAAAAACAATCAATTTGTATTAGGCTTGTTGGGTGGCGTTGCCATTGGAGCTGTTATAGGAATCCTTTTTGCCCCGGAAAAAGGTTCAAAAACAAGAAAGAAAATGAAACTGAAATGTGAAGACTATGCTGGAGAGCTAAAACAAAAATTTGATTCCTTTTCAGATACGGTCACACATAAATTTTCTGATTTAGAAAGAAAAACAAAAGATTTTGTTACAAAATCGAAAGAATAACAACAAATTAAATCCTTAAATAAACACCGTTATGCTTAAGGATTTTTTTTAACTACTCTCAGAAGTATCTTTTTCAATAGGGTTTTCCACCTTCTTTTCATCACTCTGCAAAACGTGTGTTTTCTTTTCATACTTGCCTTCCAAATCATCCATCAAACTCTTTTTCCAAAGTTTAATTCCCGTAAAATAAGACGAACGGCCAATCAGATGGGCTCCAACAGGTGCGGTTAAAAACATAAAAAGTATAATGGCCAAAACTCTGGTGGTAATGGAAGAATCATTAAAATAAATTCCGGCAGAAATTAACACTAAGCCAATTCCTAAGGTTGCCGCTTTGGTGGTTACAGAAATTCGCAAATACAAATCCGGCATTCTTATCACACCGATTCCGGCTAAAAGAATAAAAATA
>JAUXNR010000675.1 GCA_030682755.1 Flavobacterium sp. | reverse complement strand
TATTATGGGTTTACTCCCTCCCCTTGGGGATAATGTCGCTAAGTTAAGTGATATATTATTTGTATTTTCGATATTTCCCAACTTTTGTTCTTCGGGTGAAGTGCCTGCCAGGTCGTTTCGGTATTATATGTTTAAGTATTTCTTCATTCAGTCTTTTTTGGTCGTCCAGTTGACAATTTGTTGTAAACCCGACCCAACTTATCAGTAAATACTGGTTTATCAGACGTATAGAATTTTTCATAGATATCTCTTTCGGGGGAAAAATCGCTTTTAAAAGCGATTTCAGATATGTAATTTCTAATATAGTTATAAGCTATTAAACCTGCAAGCAATTCTTTTAGTGCCATTTCAGGTGTCTTGCTTCTCATTATATTCAAACCAAATATTGTTTTTATTTCTCTTATATTAATTTCTATATCCCAACGAGTTATGTATTTAAGTATAATATCTTCCTTACTTATTTTTTCATCTAAGATTGAAGTATATAAAACTGAAATACCATCAGTCGTATTAGGAGTTTTATATTCAATCCGGCGCAATAATACAGATTTTTCTTTGATGTCATAAAGTTTAGCAATTTTTGAATCATCATTCTTTAGATTTATCTTTACGATTTCATCACCCTTTCCAAGTATTTTTACAACTTCATAGTTTCTGTTACGCTTCCCAGGTACTATTATATCAACATTTTTCTGTTTTAAAAGAATGAATATTGCAAAACAATTATATAAATCATCGGCTAACAGTAAACTGCCTTTTTCCAGCTCGAAAATCATTTCCGCAAAATACTCCAATTCACTCTTACAATCACTTCCCAATCTGAAATTTGAGATCAAACCACAGCCCTGCTTAACAACTAAGCTCAATAAAGCACGTGGATAACCACCATCTTTGGCAGGTCTATATACTTCCTTTATTTTATCCGTATCCTGCATTTGAAGATATGTACCATCTGTCATATATACAGGACGCCCAAAAAACATTTGCGAATTATCTGTAATTGTTGGTTTACAGGAATGTTTGAAAACATTTTCGGTAAATGCTATACTCAAACGGTCTCTTGCCTGTGCAAATGCTGATGTATTACTTGATATACTTTTTAACTTACTCTTGGGTACAGATGTAAAATTTTTTCGGGGGCGCCCAGCACCTCGCTTTGGATTTGCTAATTCAGCTGCGATTGATGATTGTTCAATTGCGGTTATACGTTTTATATTTTCATCATGAATCATAGAAAATATATTTACAGAATTTTGCAGACTCTTATCTGCTTGTATAGAAGTACCTATCATCGTAAGAAAAGTATCCGCCTGATTAAATACACGATCTCTGAATTTTTTGTCTGGATTTTCATCAATGCCGACGGATATAAAACTGTCATAAAACAAGGGGAGTAGATTTTTACTCATCTCTTCTTTAAGAAGATGTGACAACTTCAATGATGCATTGTTTTTCATAACTTTTCTCATATTTGTAAATTAAACTAATACAAATATAACAAATAATTCTATTTAACGCTTATCTTAGCGACATTATCCCCAAGGGGAGGGAGTAAACCCA